>JAUVEF010000103.1 GCA_030594905.1 Methanosarcinales archaeon | reverse complement strand
CATCACTGGATGTATCAGGGATTGTGACCTCGCTGAACCCTGCCTGCACGAGTCCATCTATCTCAAGCAGGAACCTGAAATTCCTGTACGGATCTTTTCTTTCGCCTACCATCTTTATCTACCTCCTGTCTATTCGGTTGCCGCAGAACCACCTGCCCATTGGGCTATTCTGAAGATGACAAACTCTGCTGGCTTCACAGGCGCAACGCCTATCAATACGATCAGTCTGCCATTGTCTATATCGTCCTGAGTCATCGTTGTTCTGTCACACCTGACAAAGAACGCTTCTCCGGGTGTTGTGCCCATCAGTGCACCGTCTCGCCATACACGGGTCAGGAACTGTGTGATGGTCTGCCGTACTCTTGCCCAAAGTTTCTCATCGTTTGGTTCAAAGACCACCCACTGGGTGCCGTCTTCGATGGATTCCTCAAGGAATATGAATAAGCGGCGGACGTTTATGTATTTCCAGAGGGAATCGCTCGAAATCGTTCTTGCCCCCCATACCCGGATGCCCCTGCCGCGGAAAGCACGGATGCAGTTGACCCCCAACGGGTTTAATACATCCTGCTGACCCTTAGTTATGACCCTCTTCACACCATCAAACTCTTCCAGACCCAGTGCACCCCTCACAATCTCGTTTGCCGGTGCCTTGTGGACGCCTCGCTCGATATCGCTGCGCGCATAGATGCCGCACATATACCCGCTTGGCGGAACATTGGTCCGTTTCTTAGACAGTGGGTCAAAGACCCTGACCCAGGGGTAATAGAGCGCAGCATATTTTGAGTCATACAGGTTTCGCTGTTTCCGGATCCGGTCCAGATCGGCCTTTTCTTCCGAATCCAGTACTGCGAACCGGTCTTTCATCGTTGTTTCGCAGTGGATGATCAACTTATTCTGAAGATGCTGGGTGGTGATGCCGGGAATGGCAACGATACTAATGTCATCCACGTTCTTAAGGGTGTAAAGCCCTTTCCTATCGGCAGGTTCCGGGCTATCCTTCCCTTCATAAGTCGTGTTGATTTCGTCGTCCGTGGGAATGCCGTCGTTACCGCCGCCAAGCTTCCACACTCCACCCTCTGATGGCACAGATATCTTCGGCAATCCCCGCCCCCCGGTGGCACTGACATCTTCCACCCGTATCAACCGGGAAGTTTCTTCTGTGATCACCTTCTCGATATACCGGCTGTGATCTTCATCCAGCGAAAGATCTCTGAAAGACTCATCCGTTCCATCAAAATTGACCATAAGATCAAATTCAACCGTTGAAACCTCCAGATCCGGCTCAAAAGACCCGGCAATCGCATTCTGAAGTTTCACCCGTGTAGTATCCTCAGTCTTGACTACCTCTGTTACAATCCCGTATGCAGGGGGTGAAGTGTGCAACATGAGCACAGTTCCCTTCTCCATTCCTGTGACCGTGTCCAGATCCAGGTAATCCTGATCGTGTGCCGGCGATGTTAATACGGCACTGGAGATGGAACTTTCACTAGTCACTATCTTGATTTTGTTCCCCCACATCCCTTCATCGGCAGCTTCAACTCTGATGGCCGGGGTCAACTTCTCAACTCCCGCATTGCTCCCCTGTGCCGGACCGGGCGCATTCTCGACATAGATTGCATGATCCTCATCAGTTGCTTTGATGCTGAAATACGCATCACCGATCCTGACCGCATCATTCTGATTAATGTCCGTATCCGTATTAGCAATAGGAATTATAGTGTTGCCAGCCGTTACCTCTAAGATCGGCTTCTGTGTTGTGGTTGATGGAGTTAATTTATTTAGTTCCACACCATCGGAGTGCGCGGATTTCAGGGACGGTCTCACTGCGATTATGTTGGCGTCAACATCAACCGATGCAACAGTATATATTTCAGGGTTGGTTTCGTTGTTGATAATCACCACATCTTCAGCAGCCAAATCGGTCACATCGTCAAGTATAATCTTTACGCCACGGGTCCTCACACTTTCCTGGATCTTATAAGATGCAGTACCCTTTTCCATCTTTATGATCACAGTATCTGTGGCGCATGCCTTGTTTAGCGAAACATCCAGCGTAATTGCCTTTGCAGACTTGACAAAGTGCATACGATTCGATCGCGGGTCATCTCTGCGGAGAAGGACCTCTTCCATCGCGGTTGTGTCTCTGGCATTCGCCACACCAACACCCGCGCTGTTATCTCGGGTGGCAGATCTGGTGATGTCAGGCAGGAAGCCCGAAGAATGTGCCGCTTTGTCAGTGGCTACTCTTGATATGTACAGCCGCTGTCCACCATTGACAAAGAACCCTTCCACGGCATACGGCAACCAGCGTTTGTTGCCATAATTCTTTTCAGACAGGTACCCGCCAAATATTCTCTGATACTCCGCAAAGCTTGTGACAAGGGTGGGTTTGTCCAATGGTCCTCTTTCAGCCATTCCTACAAATCCGGTTGTGGTTGTGCTCACACCCTCTATCGGCTTTGCTCCGATCTCTATCTCTTCTATGTAAACTCCAGGCGCTAGATATTCTGGCATACTAGTCCCTCCTATTTCTTAAATTCCACAATTAACAGATCAGAGAGCTTTTCGTTTTTCACATTATATAAAGGTTACCACTGAATTATCACAGAAGTTGTTTCCCCTTCTTTGACATTCAATTCTGTTGTTTTGGTCACCCCAATATATTCAACTTCAAGATGAACAATTTTGCTGTTGTTGTCACCTTTGACAAACATTTTGCTACCCTCTTTTATAATTTTATCCTCTGTCAACGCTCCCGAGTAGAGCACAAACTCGCCCTGTTCGGTTGTTTTGTTCCAGATATCAATCCCTAAAACACTCACTCTGGCACCAGAGATGGATTTTCCTTCCGAATCATACACCATCCCCCGTATCAAGTTTGCTCCCGGGGGGAATGGGTATGAAGGATCTGGCTTCAGTGTTATGCTCACCACGGGATCTGCAGGGTCAAGTTCATCTATATTTATAGTGCCGGATTCCTCGGCAAAATAATAATCAGACATCACCCTAACGGTGTACGTGTCACCAGGAAGGTTGAGGAAGAGGTAATATGAACCCGGATTCTTTATCGGCTTCTCCGCGCCATCCTTCAAAGATACATTCACAGCACATATCGGCATACCACCTGAATAATCATCCAGAATAAAGACTGCCAGCGAAAGTTTCGTGGTGCGACATTCAAGAACGTCCATTTTAATCACCCACCTTTGTGTCCGGGTATGTTCCATGACTTATTTCAGTTACCCGCCTAACTTCTCTCACGCGCATCGATTTTATCCTTACAGGCGTGACTTCATAGCTGACAGAGAGCTTATAGGGCTTGGATCCGGAGACAATGCTCCAGATTTTATTCAATTCGTCTGTCGACAGGGGACTTAATATCAACCGTAATTCTTCGCCAACCAAACTCTCATGAAGGACAGAACCCATCAGTATAGCATTATCATGCAATATCTGCATCACTTTTCCTAACAATAGATGATCACTGGCTATGTTCTGCGTATGGGTGGTGACGAGGTAAAAGAGGCTTAATACTAGAGGGGGCTGGTTATGTTTTGTTGAGTTAACCGTTTGCATCTCCTGGTTCTTCAAATACTCATTTTCAACGATCTGATATAGGAACAAAGACAGTTTCTTACCGGACTCTATCTCTTCGGGTGAGGATAAGGTTATCTGGTCTTCGGACTGGATTATAGAGCTTGCTTCGGGGTCTACCTTTATACCCTCCCACAACAGCCTGATTAACGTCTCTCCAACATACAATATTGCATTGTAATCACTCATTTTTATTCCCCTGTCATTCTAACAGCGATGTGTCATAGAGCTTTAAAAAGCCTTTGTTCGGGCAGGCACAATCGGAAATTCCAGCCGATCAACAATAATCGCGCCAAACAGCACAAGCGCGGCACACTCGAATAAATCCACAATAATGCGATATGGATACCCGGTTACACCCGACCTTCGGGTTGCGAAGTTCTACACCACATCACAAAACCATTCCATGAATCGAAATAATTAAGTACTATGACTTGCACGTACTAAATTGTGTTTGTCGATATATCGATAAATACGCGCATGGGATGTGGACATGACCATCACGCGGAGAATGGTCAGAACATTGTGCGCGATACTTACTCACCTGCCGATCTGCGCGGCAGACATTCTGGCAGGTGTACCAAAAAGGAGGATATATGACTAAACGTATACATATACGGATACTGGTTGTGCTTGTGGTTATGGCGTTTGTCATGCACGCGAGCGCAGAGACTGTTGAGATACGGGGCGAAGTTGTGGATGCAACATTCCAGATAGCTCCGTTTACATGGACTGCCCAAAATTTTGCTGGACTCTATTATGATGTGGATCGGAACCTGATGTCTGATGCGCTCACAGCGACCGCCGCAGCACCAGACACAATCGACTGCGGTGATCTCGTCTACACTGCGTACCGGGTCGAGTCGGGCTATGCGAACCCTGATATTGGCGGATACTTCGCAGTTGGGTGGTTTGGAAAGAAATGCATGGCGATCAATGGCAAGCCGTACGTGTTATCGCCGATTATCCGTGAAATGGACCCAGGCGACAAAATAACGCTCGCAACCGGGGAGGGATGGGATATCGGAAACGAGTATCGTCTGATCGTAAGGCAGATCGATCTTGAGAGTGATCGGATCTGGCTCGCACTCGAAAAGGATGGCGTTGAGGTGGAAGCGTCGATTATCCAGCCGCGAAGTGGGGGGGATCGCTTTGACAACAACATGTTGATTAACGGCTCCCCTGGCGCGTACACCGTTGAGATGGCTGATGTCTCGACGACGAGCACCTTTGTGTATCAGAAGGATATCGGCATGGAGGATGATGTGCCCATATTTAGCATGTATGTGGACGCAATCTTCCGCGGCACTGATACCAATGTTGTGCAACTCAAATACGCAATCCTGATCGACGATGATCTGGTCAGAGTTATCAATGGTGGAGT
>JAUVEF010000205.1 GCA_030594905.1 Methanosarcinales archaeon | reverse complement strand
TGCGCTTGCGCTCTCGATCTCTCCGCCCGCAGGTAGTGGCATCGGGATCATCTCAAACGGCGGAGGCGCTTCGATTCTCGCAGCAGATCTATGTGAAGACCTCGGGCTTCATCTTCCGGACCTGTCGGATGATACGGTTCGGATGCTGAAAGACGTGCTTCCGGTGATTGCAACGCCTGCGAATCCTCTGGATACGGCAGGGGACGGCAGCTACGAGATGTTTAAGGATGTTACGGAGATCGTTCTCTCTGATCGGAGTATAAACGCTCTTCTGGTGATATATGTCCATGCAGAGATGGTGAATCCGTGCCTGCCGGCAGAGGCGGTGATCGATGCGAGAAGGGGCTGCGATAAACCGATCGTGACATCGTGGATCGGCGGAAAAAGTATTGGGGCGGCGGTAAAACGCTTAGAAGAGAACAGGATACCAAACTATCCGCTGCCAGAGCGTGCGGTAGTCGCACTTAATAATCTGGTGCGCTACAAAAGGATTTTGAAGAATAAATCGGATATATGAGTAGAGTAGAAGTGAAAACCACGGGTCTGCGAAGTCATTGCGGGGCGGTCACATCACGTGGTGTTTGGGGCATATCCTCGTTGGTGGTGCGTTCGGATAATCCCAAATATAGTATGGAATCTCTTGAATGAATCTCGCTCTTGGGAATATAACCTTTAATCTGTGTCCACCTGTAAAATCTGTGGCCGATAAAAGCTTTTAGCCACAAATTAACACGGATTACCCATATTTTACCTGCAACTCACTTGAACAGATTCATGGAATCTCATGTAACTCCAGATGGCGTGACAGCCCCGTCATTACACAAGATTAATTATCATAGACACCGACTCCATAGATATACGCCATTGATAGGGGGAAGGATCATGATTGAGATGACAGATGTTTTAAATGAACTAAGCGAGAAAAGACCTGTTTTTCATTCTGAAGCAGACTTTCAGCATGTGTTGGCATGGAAAATTCACGAAAATCACCCTGATCTTAATATAAGGTTAGAAAAGAGGTCGATCTTAAGTGGAAAAGAAATTTATTTTGATATTCTTGCTTTCAAAGATAGTAAAATTGTAGCGATAGAATTGAAATATAAAACCAAGAATCTTGATACTATAGTAACAAGTGAGAGTGAGGACTTCAGTTTGAAAAACCACGGTGCTCAAGATCAAGGCAGGTATGATTTCATTAAAGATATTTCAAGACTGGAAAACGCCATAGGAACACATTATGCCCGTACTGGATTTGCTATTTTTCTCACAAATGACAAGTCTTATTGGAAAACGCCCGCACAGGATGTAAATACTGTAGATAAAGATTTTAGAATTCACGAAGGTAGGATTATTATCAATCGTGAGTTGAGTTGGAAAGAGGGAGCAGCCAAGGGAACTATGCGTGGGCGAGATGCTCCTATAACATTGAAAGGTGAATATATCTTAAATTGGAAAGATTATTCAAATTTAGAGGGACAAAACGGCGAATTTAGATATTTACTTGTAAGAGTCGAACATGGCAACGGCGTATAACAAGCACGTATCTGGTTTTCATGTATTCGGCACCCCCAAAGACCGCCTTGCGGGCGAACTTCAGATACATCTGGAACGATTTACGCAGATGCCCCCTTGAATCTGTGTAATCTTGTGGTTAGCTGAATAATTACATGAAGATATTAACCGAACACGAATCGAAAAAACTGCTGGCAGAGTACGGAATACCAGTAACAAGGGAAGCTGTGGCAAGGAGCGGGGGGAACGCGCTCTCGCTTGCATGCGAGATCGGGGTTCCTGTTGCAATGAAGATCTCATCTCTGGATATCGCGCATAAGCACGCTGCCGGGTGCGTTCTTCTCGATGTGGGGGTGCAGGACGTTGGGGTAGCATTTGAGACGATCGTTGCGAGTGCGAAGAAACACGCCCCGGACGCACGAATCGATGGAGTTCTCGTCCAGGAGATGGTGCCGCGTGGAACCGAGATCGTGATCGGGATAAAGTGCGATTCGCAGTTCGGTCATGCCGTGATGTTCGGGCTTGGTGGGGTCTTTGTTGAGGTGCTCGACGATGTCTCGTTTCGGATAGTTCCGCTTACAAAGCAGGATGCAATCGAGATGACCGAAGAGATTAAGGGACGCTCGATTTTGGCTGGATGTGACGTGGGAGCGATAGTTGATACCATACTGAAGGTGTCTGAGATGGCTTCGAAGGAGAACATACTCGAACTTGACATAAACCCGCTCATCGCGTGCGGAAAAGGGGTGGTGGCGGTGGATGCCCGTGCGGTGATCGGGGATTTCCCCTAAATTGCCTCCACTCCCGTACAACACGGCGGCGGTTGCAAGCTCCGGTCCCGGAACCGTGAATCGTCCGGTCAGGTCGCGGAGTCCCGGTCGGAAAGCCCGACGAGTGTTACCTGGCAATATTTCGGCAGGCATCCGACTGCATCCGTCATTCATGCATCAGATGGTGCCCAATCAGCGAATCAGATCGCTCAGACTGAGACCGG
>JAUVEF010000125.1 GCA_030594905.1 Methanosarcinales archaeon | reverse complement strand
GACGCTCTTTGCAGGCGGCGTGCCCTACACTATGCCGCTTCTCGCAGAAGCTGGTTTCCTGCCTGATCTGGACGCAATACCTTTCGATGTCGCAGATAAAGCCAAACTGATCTTTCTCAATTACCCGAACAACCCGACTGCGGCAGTCGCTGATCTCTCATTTTTTAAGGAAGTGGTCGATTTCGCAAGCGAGCACGACATAATCGTTGTGCACGACAATCCGTACTCTGAGATCACATTCGGCAAGTACCGTGCCCCGAGTCTCTTATCAGCGCCGGGAGCGATGGATGTCGGGATCGAGATGCACTCGCTATCAAAGACCTACAACATGACCGGCTGGCGCATCGGTTTTGCGGTCGGGAATGCAGAGATCATCACAGGGCTCGGCGCGGTCAAGACAAACATCGATTCGGGGGTATTCGAGCCCGTCCAGGAGGCGGCAATCACTGCACTCAAGGGTCCACAGGATTGTATCAGCGATATGCGCAAGATATACACGGAACGAAGAGACCTGATGATTGCAGGACTACGTACGCTTGGAATCGATGCCGCACCGCCAGAGGCGACATTCTATATCTGGACGCCAGTGCCTGATGGCTACACCTCGCTCTCGTTCTCTGCGATGCTTCTTGAGAAGATCGGGATCGTGGCAACGCCAGGAGTCGGATTCGGGGAGTACGGTGAAGGTTATGTTAGGTTCTCGCTGACGAGCTCCACCGATCGGATAGCAGAAGCGGTCGACCGGATGCGTGGTATATAGTTATATAGTGCTCTGCGTGCTCTCGGTAAAATTTAAGGATATAGTGATTTCGCTAGAAAATTCGTAACTACTCCGGTATGTTGATCAGTCTTCCGGTTGCGATTCGATACTTTCTGCTTAAAAACCAGATCAGTGGACACGAGACTTAAATCAGCGGCAACTTCGAAGTGACTAATATCTTTATCCCTAGTAGGACAATAATAAGCAGTACTGCAATAAAGTGAGACGCTCCGCGGATTAAAGCGGCGTGGTATTGTGCCATTCACTCGGGTAGAATTTAAAGATGAGAGGTAACAGATATGGTAAAATGTGAATACACGGAAATCTGCGCATTCTTCAACGAAGGGATGCCAGATAGACCTGCAATTGCAAATATGATGAAGAAAAAGTACTGTGCCAGGAACCCGTCCGCATGTGCGAGGTACATGATTCTGAAGACGGTCGGAAAAGACCGGGTTCCAGTAGACTTAGTCCCGAATGATGTGGATATGGCCCAAAGTATCATTGCGGAAGGGTAGGCGGAAGGGTGCCGCCGAGGACATGGACGCGTCGCGTGATTGGCAGGATAATTTGTGCGTGACATTGTCACGCACTCTTTCTTCATTTGAGGGTTTGTGCGTCAGCTGGTCTTGCAGGACTTGCAGTTGATCCTGCAAGGTCTGTAATTCCCGTGCGAGGTGATCGAATAGTTGAATGGTAGCCTCTTCCCCTTGCCGGCAAGCGGCACGAATCTCATCGCGAGTAGGCATGTACATCGGGTTCTCCATCTATCACATGAAATATTTTATTTGCAACCATTATGATGAAAAATATAATCCCATTAATAATGAATTTTGCGGTGGGGGTGAGTAGTTACAAAAATTCGGGCAGTGCCGTGATGCAGCAACGTCCCGACCGGGACTCGAACCCGGGTCCATCGCTCCGGAGGCGATGAGGATATCCGCTACCCTATCGAGACTTTTGACGAAGTGTCGAAGGCACAAAACCAGATGCGCCTTGTCATGAATTTGCGACTGCATTCCAATGTATGAACATGAGAGGTAATCATATATTGCTTTATTGCTTTGTAAAATGGTGTCACAGTTTCAATCAAACTTTGGACGTTTCCTCCAATGTCAGTATATATAGATAGTGCCTTCATTTTACAGACTCATATCCCATTTGAGTTCTGGCGAGTGCAAGCAACACGACTATTTCAGCTCCGGCTTGCTCTATCAGATATTTTCCTGCCTTTAAAGATGTGCCAGTCGTTGTCACATCGTCCAGTAAGAGTACCTGCCGACCTCTGACTACACTTTTATCTGTCACAGAAAGCGATTTTATTTCTAACTGCATATCGCTGCTTTCGCCTACGATTTTCTTTGGAATCTCAAAAACCCTTGATAGAATATCTGTTCCATCAATTGCTGAATGCGAACATAATCGTTTCGCGATCGTCCTTATACCCGATGGTTCAGTTCCTACTGCATGAGTCGGGATAACGCAGATCACATATTCTTCCGTACTTGAAATAATGGAACGCAAGCGATTCGTACAGTAGTTAATTCCTTTTATATGCTGATCTTTTACATCAAGAATCACGCGAGAGAACACATCGAAATTAGGATTATGGCCATCATGCCATGGATGATAGATCCCGAGATTAAATATATCCTGCAGAGCCACTGTATTATTTTCCGAATCGCGGAATATTCGGCAGCGTGTTGTTTCTTTCTCCATTTTCAGGTCACCATGAACAGCGAACAGCAGTTATTTGGGACAAAATAAGATAACGTTGTATATCTGAACATACTTACATATCACTCCATTAGCATTTTATCTGACCGTATCCCATATATGTAGGCCTCTGGTCGAATTTTACTCATCGCATACTCATCTCCATTCTTATCCTATATCAAGTCATTCAACCCGCCACACAAACCCCTCGACACATCCAGTTTGCCCGGATTCGTCTACCCATACACCGCGCACCCTCGCGCCTCATCGCCTACCTGTAAGCCCTCGCACATACAGCCGCGCCCAGATAAACGCTACCGCAGAACCGATGACGTTTGCAACAACGAGACCCCACCAGATCCCGGTAAGCCCCATATCAAAGTTAAACGCGAAGAGAGCTGCAAATATCGGGGTCAGGATGAGTGTACGCAGGATCGTGACAAAGAGCGCGTTCATCCCCTTCCCGGTCCCCTGGAAGAGCGAGGAAGATAGCATCCCAAACGGCACGCACACATAGAAGAGACTCACGATCCTTAAGAAGATGATTAGATCGGGTGCGATGTGCGCCGCACTCTCGGACTGCGTGAACATAGCAGCTATCTGGGGGGCGAAGATGAATGTTGTCACCGCTATCGCCGATTCTATCAACACACCGATCTTTGTTGCATAGAGATGAGCGATACTCACCTTACCGCAGGAGCGTGCCCCAAAAGCAGCCCCTGTTACCGAGACGACCGCTGTTGCGATACCGATTAGGGGCAGTGTCGCAATCGATACCACCCGCCATCCTGTGGTATAGACCGCAACCCCCGCGATACTGCCCACCGCTACTACCATGACGTTCATTATCACCATTGTAAGCGACATCGAGAGTTGCGTTGCAGAAGCCGGAATGCCAACCCTGAAGATATCCCCGACAATCTCCCTATCGAACCTGAAACCGCTGAATTTGAATGATACGTACGTGTCCTTCTTAAAAAGCAGCCAGTTTACCATGACCGCAGACGAAATTGCCAGCGATACGATTGTAGCCCATGCAGCACCCGCGATGCCCATGCCAAGGGTGTAGATGAAGATCGGATCCAGTATGATATTTAGACCTGCGCCCAGCATCATGACATACATGGCTCGCTTGACATCACCCTCAGCCCGCAGTATTGCGCCTGCAACGTTTGTTATGAATATGAAGATGCTGCCTGCAAAGATGATCCTGGCATACGAGACAGCCATCCCGGTTGCACTTCCAGCACCGATCAGGATAAACACATCCTCGGCAAAGACAAAGAACGGGATCGTGAAGAGAACCGCGAGTAAGAGCATCATGACAATCGTGTGAACCGCCACGTTGTCTGCACCCCCCTTATCCCTGGCACCGATCATTCGGGATATGGCAGACCCGCCACCCACCCCGAGTCCGGTGGAGAGCGCCATGGCTGCAAAGAAGAACGGGAAGACGAAGCCGATCGCAGCGAGAGCGTCAGCACCGAGACCTGAGACCCAGATCGCATCGACGAGATTGTAGATCGTCTGCGCTGACATGGCTACGATCATCGGAAGCGACAGTTTTAGGATGGCTTTTTTAGGATCGCCGAGAAGTGTTTTTACGCCTTCGGAGTATTCCTTTCTGCCATTGTCGCTATCTTCCATCCTGCTAACTCTTGCAAGGCAAGTATTAAAGGGTTATCAGTAGATCATCTCTTCATGATCCGCGTAGGCAGGGATAAGAGAGCGGCTCTGGTATCGATAGGGGTGACCGCAGTTCTGGTGGTCATAAAATACGCTGCCGGAATGCTCTCAGGAAGTATCGCTCTCGTTGCTGACGCGATCCACTCACTCACAGACGTGATAAGTTCCGTCGCGGTATTTATCGGTCTTAA
>JAUVEF010000120.1 GCA_030594905.1 Methanosarcinales archaeon | reverse complement strand
CACTCGCGAATTGTCAAAGAGTCTAAAATGCCCGATGAAATATATGATGAAATATCCGAGGAGGTGTCTGGAGTAATGCCCTGTGACGTGATCATCGTCCGCTACGACGAGATTGCCCTAAAAAGCCCACCGGTGCGTGGGCGATTTGAGAAGATGCTTGTTAACCGCATCAAAACCGCACTCGCACAACATGACGTACCGTATTCCGGGATTACGCGGGAATGGGGCCGGATCTTTGTGCATACAGACGATGTACGCGGTGCGGACGTGATCGCACGTGTTTTTGGCACGGCATCAACGAGTCCCGCAGTCACAACCGGCGCAACAATCGATGCAGTGGCAGAGACCGCAGCGCATACCTGTAAGGCTCTGGCTCTGGTCAGTGATGGTGAATCCTTCGCGATCCGTGCATCACGGTCAGGCGTTCATGATTTCACATCGATCGATATCGGACGGGTCTGCGGAGATGCAGTCTCAAGATGTGCCCCTGACTCAATAGTCGATCTTACGAACCCTGATCGGGAAATATTTATTGATATGCGGCAGAACCATGCGTATGTCTACACAAAACGCGTTGCCGGTGCAGGGGGTCTTCCTTATGGCAGCCAGGGGAAGATGATTGCGCTAATGTCAGGCGGGATCGATTCGCCGGTCGCTGCATGGATGATGATGAAACGCGGAGCTGAGGTTGTGCCACTGTACTGCGATCTTGAGGAGTTCGGAGACCCTGCATCGGCAAAACTTGCCATAGAGAACATAAACCGGCTAAAAAACTGGTCTTATGCCGGCATGAAATCGTACACGGTTCCTTATGGCTCGTGTCTGCGCGCGATTCGGGAACACTGCAACCCGCGCACGACCTGCGTGGTCTGCAGGCGTATGATGTACCGGATAGGTGCGGTGGTCGCAGAGCGGGAAAACGCGTGCGGAATCATCACCGGATCGTCGCTAGGGCAGGTCGCCTCCCAGACCGCACGGAACATGTTTGCAGAAATGCACGGGTCTGATATACCAATCTATCATCCACTGATCGGGCTTGATAAGCGAGAAATCATCGATCGTGCGATCAAGATCGGCACATTTCCACAGGCGAGTCCTGCGGTCGAGTGTATGGCTGTCCCGGATCGCCCCGGAACTGCTGTGTCGCGTTCTTTGGTGGAAGCGAGTGAAGAAAGGCTCGATGTTGCAGGTATTGTGGCTGACGCAATAGCAGGTCTGCGTGCTCTGGCACCGCATAGTGGCTGAATTGTCCAGGCGCGGGCAGAACCCGGGGGACGCTTCATGCGATCAATAATGTTTAATACTGGTGACATCAATAACGTAGTATAATGGGGCTGACAGGGAGGAATTCACATAAAAATAATGGTAGTGGATGACGAGCCTGATGTTGCGGACTTGATCACACTTATGCTTGAGTCGCAGGGGTATGATGTTATGCCTGCGTACGGTGGCAACGAATGTCTTGAAAAGCTGAAGCACGAGACACCCGATCTGATTCTACTGGACCTTATCATGCCTGATATCGATGGCTGGGGTGTGCTAGATAGGATCCGTCAGGAAGAGCGGTTAAACTCGGTTTTTGTCATCATTCTTACGGCTAAACAACTGACGGCTGAGGTTGTGCAGAAAAAAGCACGATACATAACCGAATATCTTGTTAAACCGGTCACGAAGGGTGGATTAATCTCGGCGATAGAGAATGTCGTGTCATATTCAAGGGAACTTAACGTGTTTATCAGCGATGCAAAGAGATCTAACGTCGATCAGGCGATGATTAACAGATATATCGAACTTGATCGCCAGGTAGGTACCTACAAGAGATTATGCACCTCGCTGATCCAGACATTCACAAGAAAAAAGCTTGAAGCGGACGGATCTGCGAAAAATACGATGGACAGTATCAACCAGTTGATCAGCTTGCGAGAGCGGGGTCTTGCGGAACTCCATGCAGAGATCGAAAAGCAGATAAAGGCAGACGAGTAGCTATGCAAGGATTTATATTATACCGCGCTCGAATGCTAAATTATGGACGAATTGGAAGCAATTCGAATGAGAAAAATGGAGCGATTACAGAAAATGACATCAGGCGAAGTATTAATACTAAATGATGGAAATCTTGATGGGATTGTGCACGAGTACCCATTAGTTGTGGTCGATTGCTGGGCTGAGTGGTGCGGACCATGCAAGACGATTGCGCCGATCATCGAGGCGCTTGCAAAGGAGTATGCAGGCAAGGTGACATTCGGCAAACTGAATATCGATGAGAATATGGGCGTTGCTACAACATATCAGATCAGCGCAATACCAACGATGCTGGTATTCAAAAACGGTGTCCTATCCGGTCAGATCATCGGCGCGCTTCCAAAGGCGCATATCAAACAGCAGCTAGAAGAGTATATGTGAATGTGATCAGTTTCCACCCGATAGGTCCTCTACGATCTGCGTGATTCGTTTGCCCCCATCGGGGAGCTGGTCTTTTAATTTAAGCGCCGCTTTAAACTCCTGCAAAGATGCTTCCCGGCGCCCGAGCCGTTGATACAGAAAACCGAGATTGGCGTGTGCTCGGGCAAGATCTGGTTTGTATTTTATCGCCGCACAGTACTCACTCTCAGCTTCATCGAACTGTTTTGAACGATATAGTATATTTCCGAGATTGTGGTGTGCCATCGCCACATCATCCGGAGTATTGATTCCAATCTCCCTGCCTGCCGCCTTCAACCGCTCGATTGCTTCATCTGTTCTTCCGGAAAGTGCATCCAGCAGCGCAGATTCCATCTGCATAACGGTCTTTGCATCGACATCTTCGGACAAGGGTCCTGACTCTTGCAGTCCATTGGTCGAACTATCCTGCAAACCATGCATCGACATCGAAGCCGGATCTGGCGATATTGCTATGGTTGGCGCCATTGTTGGTGCCGGAGTCTGCAACGGCGTGGGAGCCTGAGTTGGTGATACCGTCGGTGTTGCGACTGGAGCAGTGGCATTGTATGATGTAGCATCATAAGCCACATCCTGCCCCGCCCCGGATGCTGCACACCCCTCGAGCCGCTCATCGACCTCCCGCCGCCACTGGTCAAATCTACCTTTCCACTGTGCGATCTTCCATATAATCAAAAGCGCCATGCAAAACGCAACCACAATTCCTATCCATATCGCCAGATCGATTCCTAAAAGTTCCATTGTAATGCCTCTCTATTAGGTATGTGTCTCAACGCCACTTCATAAGCCATATTATACGACGTTTTCAGATGTTCCCAGATCAGCTCATCCAAAAGAATTTCCCACAGTATCTGCTGCCGATCAGTCTGTTCAGGAATTCTCTCTTTCAGAAGCTCACGCATTGCACTCTGCAATCGTGCCATCCCGCCGTATTCAGGCGTGATCACCTCTTCGATCTGCCTCCTGCTGTATCGCGACAGTGCGGGGCTGCTACCCAGCGTTGATATGCCGATTGTGACATCGCCGCGGGCGATCACTGATGGGACGATTACATCACCAAGATTGTCGTTTACCTGATTGACCAGCGCACCGTGCAAGCCAGCGATCTCTGCGAGATGCTCGTTGTAAGCGATGTCGTCTGTTGCCGGTATCACAATGAACGCGTCCTTTATCAGATCAGCGAACTCTTCATCATCAAGTTTCCGGTCAATGGTTATCCGCTCGATCACACTTGATTCCAGCAGTTTTTCGGTGAACTCAATGCTCACAACGACTGTTCTGGCATATCTGCCAAAGAGTGTTGCTTTGCGTTCGCCAACCGACCCGCCGCCGATGATCACCACCTTTCGATCGTGGAGGTCGATGAATAGCGGGAGGAATCCTGACATGATATAGGCATTTACATCTTTATCTATTAGAGGGTTGCCACCCTTGCACGTGTGCGAAGCACGAGCAACAAGACCAATTGGGACCATGCATGCCGCAAACAGCGCGCCGCAAGACGATGCCGGCTACCGGCGGCAACTCTGGTATCACAAAATCGTATGGGTGGGTTTTGTAAGCCCCGGGGTATGCGAAGGGATTTATAAGAGTTTTGCCAAAGGGTCAGGGCAGGTAGGAACCGATGAACCGGAATGTTAGTTTTTCGCTGCTTGGACTCATCATGCTGCTCTGTATAGGGGTTGCGGCATCCAGTGTGTATTACCAGTACACCTACTCCAGTCTGCACTCCAGGTACATAACCGCCAACGAGTCTCTGCAGACGACAATGAGCGATTATCAGGAGAAGGAGCGTTTTTTAGACGCCGCCCTTCAGAATCTGAGTATTTCAGAGGCACGCGAGGAAGTGCTCGGCGGGAAGTATGAGGAGGTCGAGACTGAGAAGGTGGGGCTTCAGACCGATCTTGCTCAGGCAAATAAGGCGATTGAAGCGCTGGAAAAGACAAAGACAAGTCTGGAAAGGGAGAACAGAAATTTAAGATCTGACTTGGATCGCAGGAGGCTCGAGATCGCCAATCTGGAGGCGGACGTGGGGCGGCTGGAAAATGATATCGACGATCTCA
>JAUVEF010000044.1 GCA_030594905.1 Methanosarcinales archaeon | reverse complement strand
ACGATACCGCAAGACTGCCATCTCGATCGCAGGGATCCCATCCGACGACAGCTCAGTTGACCGGCTACTTAAACCAGAGCACCGATTCCACAAGTGTTCGGTAAGCGATCGTGCCATAAACTGCGGAAGATATCTCATTGGTAGTATGACTCTTCCTGCACATCCTCGCTTGCAAGCTCCATCTCCTGCGATGATTCGGAATCGATGATCTCGATTGCCCGCTGCATAACCTCCTCAACGCCGTATCCAGTCTCTGCCGATATCTGGCACTCCCAGTCGCCATGGAAATCAGCGAGATCGCACTTGTTTGCAACAGCAAGAACCGGGATTTCGAGCGTTTGCTCGATCTCGTGAAGTAGACTGAGCTGAGCCGTTAGCGGATACCCGCAGTGCTCGGCAGGATCAATCAGAAGCAGTACGAGGTCGCCTACGTGTTTCAGCGCTGATATCGCCTGCAGCTCAATCGCATTGCGGGAATCAAGCGGGCGATCAAGGAGACCCGGCGTGTCCACGACCTGATACCGCGTTCGGTCATGATAGAAATGCCCTATGTAAATTCCCTTCGTTGTGAACGGATATGTGGCGATCTCAGGTTTCGCATCGGTCACGAGCCTTACAAAACTTGATTTTCCCACGTTTGGGTAACCTGCCACGATGATTGTCGGAACCCCGGATATTTCCGGAAGTTTTCGAAGCTTGCCCCGCGCATCATTCAGAAAACGCAGATTTTCGTCCACCTCGTTCACGATTGAGGCGATCCTGGCATAAGCCTGCTTCCGGATGTGAACCGAGTTTTCCGGTCTCATCTTCTTCTGGTATTCACGTGCGATCGAGCGAACCTTGTTTCCTGCCCAATGCACGGATGCAAGCGACATTTTGAGCTTTTCGACCCCAATGATCGTCTCGGTCAATTCGTAGTAAAACGGGGACAGTTCGTCGAAATTGGGGAAGTCGTGCACGGTTTTCAGTAGACGAATCGACAGAACGTCCGCTACGGTCTGAACCATCGACCGCTGGATGCTGACGGTTCCCCGCCCTTTTCCTGCCTTTGCAGGGCGCAGAGCGCGCCTGAACGCCTGATCAAGTAGCTCGTCAGCGGTCGGCACGGTGCGCAATCGTTCGTAGATCATGGTGAACCTTCTTTCGCCGCATCGGCATTACCTTTACCGTGACCAACAAGGTGAAATAGTACTCGAGCCATCAAGAACCTGCGATGGTTAAGGTTGGAGTACATGTATCGATTGCAGGCTCGATAGACCGGGCGGTCGGAAGGGCGCAGAAGATAGGCTGCGACACATTCCAGATATTCACGAGAAACCCGAGGAGCTGGCGGTTCAAGGATCTCTCCACCGAGCAGATCGAAAAGTTCACGCAAGGTATTAAAGAGTCGGGAATCTACCCGCCGGTTTCGCACATGCCCTATCTACCAAATCTGGCGTCGCCAAAGGAGGAGGTCTACAGCCGTTCAATCGATACCCTCACAAACGAGATTGCGCGGTGCAGCGCGCTGAAGATCCCGTATCTTGTGACCCATCTCGGAAGCCATCTCGGGAAGGGAATGGAGGGTGGCTTCGAGCGTATAATATCTGCCGTGAATGCGGCAACCTGTGAAAACAGAGACGTTACGCTCCTTCTTGAGAACACGGCTGGCACAAAGAACAGCATGGGCGGGAGCTTTGCAGATATACAACGAATCATCGACGGACTGGAGCATGGCGAGCTTGTAGGTGTGTGTTTCGATACATGTCACGCGTTCGCTGCCGGCTATGAACTCAGAACTGCTGATGCGCTGGACGAAACGATCGCTGAGTTCAACCGGACAATCGGACTCCGTCGGCTGAAACTCGTCCACCTGAACGACTCGAAAGGTGCTCTTAACTCCAGAGTTGACCGGCACGAGCATATCGGCATGGGTGAGATCGGGGAAGAGGGGTTCAGAACCATATTACACCATGAGGTCCTTAAAACGCTCCCGATGATACTTGAAACGCCGGTCGATGAGCGGAGGGATGATATCGGGAACATCCATGCAGCGCGGATGCTTGCCGAGGAATGATGTGTGAGCTGGGCGAGGGGTGGTGCACGCTACGGCTTTCCACATATCGATCATCTTGATTCTCGATATGATCAAAAATCAATCCGGAGATTTAAGTATATGCAATCCAAGGACATTGCAATTCTGTGTCGCAACATCGGCGACCTCTTAATCGTGCTCTGGGGTGTTCTGTTATCCATCATAGCCCCAATCGCAACAAAAGAGTACTCCATGACATCAGGCGGCTTGGGAGCATCCTCGTAATCGTCTTGCTGCGAACGCTTCTCGTGCGGGAGATTAGCGAGGTTGCATGCAGAACACAGTTCAATTAATCAACCATTGCTTCCCCCGATTTGAAGATCGCATATTTTGACAGCGGCGGTGCGATGAGTTCGTTTATGATGGTTGATGCCAGTACCGCATTTAACATCAGAACTCCAAAAGTAGGAAATTCCAGGGATGCCATAAGAACCAGCCCCACGGTAACCCCTGCTTTTGGTAACAGCGCGAGACCCAGATATTTTTTCACGTTATCCGGTGCGTGAGAGATCCCGGCACCTACTCTTACCCCCATGTATTTGCCCAGACATCTGGCTATAACGATCAACAGCGCCAGTATGCCAGCGAGTTTCATTACGCTTAAATCAAAGTGCAATCCTGCCAGTACAAAAAATATCACATAGACCACGTTCTCGATCTCTTCAACAACAAGAAACATCTCCCTTCTCTTCACTTTATTTGCTATGATAAAGCCTGCAACCATATTAGCCAGAATCAAGGAAAGCCCCAGATAAGTGCTAACGCCTGTACACAGCATGATCATCCCGAAAACCACGACCAGTAGCAGTTCGCGAGTTCTCGCAAGTCTGATTGTATGCATCAGGACGATGGCAAAAGCGATACCGATCGATATCGACTCGAGGATATGCAAGAAAGGGGTGCCCAGCATCTGGTAGACGGAGATACTTTCAGCACCATTCACCAGTGGTCGGGATATGCCTGAAGCAATCGCAAAAGCTACAACCGCAATTACATCATCAAGCCCGACCACCGCGAGTAACGTTGTAGTGAAAGGTCCTTTCGCCCTACATTCACTGATTATCGCCATCGTTGCTGCCGGAGCAGTTGCACATGATATCGCACCTATGATAAAAGCCATGGGAAAATAAGTCTGCCAGAACGTTTCGTCTGGCATGATTAAACTGCCCAGGCTGGCTAAAACCAGAGTAACCAGAAACCACGACCCCAGACTTTCAAGGGGTATTATCCAGGCGATGCTTTTCGCTAACCTTCGTAAGTCTACCCAGTGAAGGCTGCCGCCGATTAGATATGCGATGATCCCCAGAGCAACGTCAGTAATTATATCCAGCTCGCCTACGGTTTCTCTCGGTATTATATTCAGAAGGGAAGGACTCAATAAAACACCGATGAGGATATAACCAGTAATCATGGGAAATTTGAATTTTTCCGATGCTAATCCTCCGAGAAAACCGATAACTATCATTATTCCCACTGCTAATATCAGGTTCATCGCTTTTAGGACGTTTGTTTTATTTTTCGATGGAGGTTCTTATGAACGCATAAAATTTTCCTATCAATTGGTGTAGCGTTATTGCCCCTATTATTTCATCATCTTCCACCACTGGAATTCGCCTTATTCTATGAAACACCATTTTATTCAACGCGTCTTCCACATTTTCATCCGGTTCGCATCTTACCGGATTTCCGGACATGATGTGCTCTGCCGTTTCAAAGGTTTCATAGTGTAAAGATTTTTTATCGGGTAATCCGAAGTATGAAACTTTTTTTGTTGGAGAAAAAATATTTAAAATGTCGTGTTCTGTTATTATTCCTGCCAACTTTCTGCCTCCTTTGCTTTCAACAACCCAGACATGATCGCTTTTGGTCAGAATGGATAAAACACGGTCTATGCTCGCATCTTTTTCTATCAGGGGCAGATCCCATACCCTCTTATCCATGATATCCTTCGCAGGGATTTCGTGAAATTCCGGTATCAACTTTTTCCCTTCTGTTATTGTTTTGTAAAACGAATTTCCTGTCTCACCCGGGGTATGCATTTCCTTCCTCTGGCGTGAGAAAAAATGTCTCCATGACATAAAATACTTTGCCTACAAAAATAATGTTCGATATGAAATCATATTACAAATATTTAGATATTTTACAATAACCCCCCATCCACCCACCACCGAAAGGTTTAAGTTCATTATGAATATTTATTCATTGATGCCAAGACCAAGACGCCATCGGCACATACGGTCATCATTCGATTATAATTACTGGAGACCGTGCGTAACCTGTCTGGAGGATCGCGGCGAAGTGGTCCTGAAGATGGAAGAGATGGAGAGCATACGGCTGAAGGATCATCTCGGAATGGACCAGCGCGAGGCGGCAGAACTTATGAAAGTCTCGCAGCCGACATTCCACAGGATCCTGGCTGAAGCAAGAAAAAAGATCGGATGCGCTCTTGTTTGTGGCAAAGCGATACGAATTCACGGCGGAACGTACGAGATGGCGATGCCCCCCGGACGCAAGTTCCAGTGCTGCGACTGCCCGCATGTATGGGAGGTTTCATACGGCACGGGAAGACCTCAGAACTGCCCTGACTGCGGAAGTGTGAAGATCCGCCGGGCAGAGGATGATCGCGGGTATGTCAGATCCGGAAGTGGAGAGCGTGGCAGGCATGGCATGCAATAACAGTAACAAACAGTAAAAACGGTGAAATCATGAACAAAGACGAAGAGATTATGGCTCAGGAAAAACGCTTAACAGAGCGTATGGAAAGAGTGAAGCACAAAATAATGGTTATGAGTGGAAAGGGCGGCGTTGGGAAGACCACCGTGGCAGTCAACCTCGCACTCACACTCGCAGCAAAGGGATATGAGGTCGGGATCATGGATGCCGACATTCACGGTCCGAATGTCCCGAAGATGCTCGGAATCGAGGACGAACACCCCGAGGTGTCCGAAGAAGCTATATCCCCGGTCTTCGTGCCTCCGAGGGTTAAGGTCATGTCCCTTGCATTCATGCTTGCAAACAAGGACACGCCAGTCGTATGGCGGGGGCCGCTCAAAATGGGTGCGATCAAGCAGTTCCTATCCGACGTCACCTGGGGCGATCTGGACTGCCTGATCGTTGATCTCCCGCCCGGAACCGGCGACGAGCCATTGAGTGTAGCTCAGTTGATCCCGGAGATTGACGGCGCGATTGTTGTCACCACCCCACAGGACGTTGCCCTGCTGGATTCAAGAAAGTCGGTGACCTTTGCAAAGGAGCTTGGTATGCCGGTTATCGGGATCATCGAGAACATGAGCGGGTTCAAATGCCCGAAATGCGGCGAAGCGATCGATCTATTCAAGATCGGCGGTGGTGAACGTGCTGCCGCTGACATGGATGTACCGTTCCTTGGCAGGATTCCAATTGAGGTTAACATCGTCGAGTCTGGCGACAGCGGCATCCCGTTTGTGCTTGCGCACGAGTCGGAGGCTGCTGGTGCCTTTGAGGCGATCGTTGAGAATATAGAACACGTTGTAAAAGGAGAGTGATATAAATGAAAATATGCGTAACATCAACGGGACCATCCCTGGATGCGCCCGTAGACCCAAGATTCGGCAGATGCCAGTACTTCATGATTGTGGACTCGGAGACAATGGAGTATGAGGCGATGCAAAACCCGAGCATAGGTGCTTCGGGCGGCGCAGGGATACAGGCGGCACAGACCGTCGCAGGTAAGGGGGTCAGCGTCGTTGTCACCGGAAACCTGGGACCAAATGCGGTCCAGACACTCACGGCTGCCGGAATTACGATGGCGACTGGTGCAGGCGGTACCGTCCGCGATGCTGTTGAGCAGTACAAGAGCGGAGGGGTGCAACAGACCACAAGTCCAACTGTCCCCGATCATGCAGGACTCAGCGGCGCTGGCGTTGGTGCTGGCGCAGGTGCCGGAATGGGCGGTGGTAGAGGTATGGGTGGCGGTCGTGGTGGAGGCGGCGGCGGTCGCGGTATGGGTGGTGGTATGGGACGTGGCATGGGTGCCGGAGTTCCGGCAACACCCACGCCCGCACCAGCGGCAACCCAGCCTGCACAGACAAAGGATGAGGCGATACAAGCCCTGGAAAGTCAGATGAACGAAATCAAAGCAAAACTGGAAGAACTGAAGAAATAGGAGGCGAACAAAATGAGAGGCGGACACAGGAATATGTACTATGCGACAGGCATGCCCGGATGGATGCGGCTCGGATACTCCCCGGGCTGGGTTGGACAGAGTCCGGGTGGACTGCCACCGACTGTTCAGTATATGAGAACCGGGATGTGGCAAACACCACAGCCGCAGACTACCGTGGCAGAAATGCCGGCTGGCATGCCAGCCATGCCGGCACAGCAGGAGGTCTCTATATTAGAGTCCCAGGCAGCGATGCTCGAAGGGCAACTGGAACAGATCAGGAAGAAGATCGAAGAGCTGAAGAGATGAAGTACAGAATCGATGAATCGCTCTGCGTAGGATGCGGGTTGTGCGTCAACGTCTGTCCGGTGAGAGCGATAACCATGGCGGAGACGGCAAAGATCAATATTGACAGCTGCACCGGCTGTGGAACCTGCGCAGGCGTTTGCAAGAAAGGAGCGATCATCGAGGTTGCGGATGAAACGGCGCCGGAGACTGCGTCGGTTCCCGCCGCAATTGCGTCCGGAGTTGCAACTGCCATCGGAGCTGTCGGAGACGCTGTCAAGCGATACGCAAGTAGTAGCAGCCCCGCCGGATCCCGTCCGGGTAGTGGTATGGGTCGTGGCAGTGGTAGCGGTGGTGGTAGCGGTGGTGGACGCGGCGGCGGTCGCGGCAAGAATAAACAGAACAAAAGGAGGCGATAACAATGCCAAGAGGGAGAGGTTTTGGAAGAAGAGGCTCTGGATTCTGCAGACAGTATCCATTGCTTCCGACGGGATCGATACCTACGGGAATAGCGTATCCATGGGCATATCCATGGTTCCCAAGAGGTGGATACACGGGTTATTATAGGTGATAACGATGAATGGATGGTACGGGGAAGGTATCGACAGCCCATACTATTGGGGTCGATGTAGAAGGTTTCCGTGGCTGCCAAGATGGTGGTGGGCTATGCCGGCTACGCCGTATGCACCGCCGGCACCTGCATCGGTGCCAAGTTATGCACCGCCGGTCTATGCACCACCAGCATGGACTGAAGAGCAGGAACTCGCAATGCTCGAGTCTCAGGCAGCGATGCTTGGAGAGCAACTGGAACAGATCAAGAAAAGACTTGAGGAGGTGAAGAAATAATGCAGATGGGTTCAGGAAGAGGAGGCGGCATGGGCAGAGGCGGCGGAAGACAGCATCTTGGTCCGGCTCAGTCGTGCAGATGCCCGAACTGCGGATACACCCAGCCACATCAGCCGGGTGTGCCGTGCCTTAATCAGGCATGTCCGAAATGCGGAACAAGAATGGTGGGTGCATAACCTACCATTCTGGTATTTTATGGTCTCAACAATTCCCATAGTTGGCGGTTCGAATACGGGAATTTCCGGGAACGTTTTTATGGATGTGATTGCGCACTCAGAAGAGCGATATTGGGCTGAAGTTGGTTAGGAAGGGAATGTCTTTAATTAGAGTCATGTGCCATACAACATAAGAAAGAAGTACATCCGCATTGTTTCATCCGGGGTCATCATGAACAAAACAACAAAAGAATTACCCCTTCGATATGTAGAACGGGAGTTGCAACTGATCAGCATCGACCCTCTGGTAATGTTCGACCAGAAGGGGATCATTCTGGATGTTAACGATGCCATGTCCCGGGTTACCGGCAGATCCATAGATGAGTTGGTGGGAACGCCGTTTGCCGACTATTTCACAGATCCCGAAAGGGCGTACAAAGGTGCGATGCTGACCTTTGATACCGGAGAGGTTCGGGATTACGAACTGGTCATGAAAGCTGGGGACGGAACCGAGACCGTTGTTTCATACAACGCTTCGATCTACAAGGATCAGACCGGAAACGTGGTTGGTGCATTTGCCGCTGCCCGTGATATCACAGAGCACAAGCG
>JAUVEF010000217.1 GCA_030594905.1 Methanosarcinales archaeon | reverse complement strand
TCAAGTATCGAGAAATAAGTGGTATAGTTTTTTCCGAACTCGTTTATCAGAATCTGCCTGACCTCGTCCTGCAGCAGCGCGTTCTTGCCGAAGATCATGGATTTCAGAACACTTTCGTAACTGTCAAGTCCGTAACTTTCTACCAGCTGATAGTGCCTTGGAGTGCCGCCAAGTGTGGAATACATCTTTACAATCTCTTCTTCGCTTTTAAATCCCATGTCTGTGCACATCTTTCTAACCCACCTGTAGTTCAGAGGTTTAAGATCAATTTTAGCAGTAGACCTTCCGTATAGCGGCTCTTTTTCATCTATAAATATTTTTTTCATGAGTCCGATGTATGAACCCACAAAGATCAGTAGTATACGCGAGGTATCCGAATAACTATCCCAATACTTCTGGAATATGGAGAATATGGCCGGATCAACCGCTCGGAAGTTCTGGAATTCATCGAAGACCACGATAAGATGTCTATCTTTCGAATATTCAAATAAAAACCTTATGAAATCATCCCAATTGGAAAAATCGGGCACGAAACTGCCGGAGTTCACCCTTACAATCCCGGAGAATTCTTTCAGCAGCAGAGCACTGGTCTTCTTATCCACAAAGAAGTACATTGGTTCAAGAGATTCCAGAACAAGCCGCGTCTTCCCAACCCGCCGCCTGCCATAAACGACAAGCATGTGAGCATGTTTTTCACTGAGAGTTGACAGGTTCCTGATCACAGCGACTTCTTCCTGCCGGTTATAAAATCTCATGATAAGCAATCGTACTTTACAGTATAATACTTTTTTGTACAACTGGAGCGGTCAATGTACGTGATGACAGATCGACAGGAGGCATTGCGCAGTGCGTAATATGAAAGACGATGAGGCATTGGTAATACTCGCAAAAGTTATCCCCCTGCAGGATAATCACTAAAGCAAAAATGAAGATCGCAATCACAGGCAAAGGCGGCGTTGGGAAGACAACACTTGCAGGTACACTCGCCAGGATATTCGCAGAAGATGGCTTCTCGGTCCTTGCGATCGACGCTGACCCTGACATGAATCTCGCGTCTGCAATCGGCATCAGAAACCCGCCTGCCCCGCTCACCGAACAGAAGCGAATGATCGAAGAGCGGGCAGGTACCGGCATGGGTGGCGTCTTTAAATTAAACCCGAAGGTGGATGACATCGCCAGACGGTTCGGCACAACCGAGCACGGCGTCTCGATGCTTACGATGGGAACAATCGACACGGGCGGATCAGGATGCGCATGTCCTGCATCCTCGCTCCTGCGTGCGCTGTTGCGCCATCTGCTGCTCCGGGAGTCGAGCATCGTGATCCTAGATATGGAGGCTGGAATCGAGCATCTCGGGCGCGGAACCGCCCGCGGAGTCGATATAATGATCGTGGTGGTCGAGCCCGGCGCGAGATCGATCGAGACGGCTGCGCGGATACAGAAGTTGAGCAGGGAGATAGAGGTTCCAATACTGTCTGCTGTTGTCAACAAGACTGGCGGGCGCGATGATCTCGATACAATCAGCGCACGTCTGAATGAACTTGGAATTCCTGTGATCGGTGCGATTCCGTACGATGAAGCTCTGATACGGGCGGATATGAGCGGCAGGGCACCGTTTGACCTGGGTGGTAATGCGGTTTTGGCGATCCGGCGGATACGGGATGCGATCGTGGCATCGGCAGATAACGATTGATGCTATGGCGCCATTAGGGGGCTGAAAAAGTCAAGTTTGGAAAGCCAATCTTCGACTGGGCACCCGTCTTCGAGCAAGTCTACAAACTCCTCCTGAATTTCCGTTCTTTTGGCATCAGAGCGCACCATTTCATTAGACGTACGTGTTTAGCTAACCACAAGATTACACAGATTTCCACAAGATTTCTGTGTCAATCTCGTGCAATCTC
>JAUVEF010000078.1 GCA_030594905.1 Methanosarcinales archaeon | reverse complement strand
TCGTCCATGACCTGGATAGTTATAGTTCCTACAACCCCGCATCCTGAATCGTTAAGTGCGCTTACATCCACGGTCGCATCGCCAGCCGTATCCGATTGTAGTGTGACTGTTGCCTGTCCGTGCTCGTTGGTGGTCACGGTGGTTGTAGAGAGGCTCCCGAGCGTGGTGCTGAAGCTGACCGTTCGATTCCATAGTACATGCCCCCATTTATCAACCACGGTGGCGGTGATCACTGATTCATTGACTCCGGGGATGCCTACTCGGGATATACGTGTGGCATCTGCCGTAACGATGATTCGTGCAGGCTCCTCTGCATAGAATTCAACAACCGTTTCGTTCGTGATGTTCGCGATTGTGCCGCCGATCTCATCGATATAGGTACCATTCACCGTGGCATTGCCGGTGAACCTCGATGGCTTTAAGGTGATCGATGCTTCACCGACACCGTCCAGTGGCATTGTGGTGCGGCTGCCAGTCATATTGAATCGGATCGATCCGGCGGAACAGAGTGGATTTAAGAACTCATCAGTCGTGGTGCCGGTCACCTGCGAGGTGTCGGCGCCATCGGCATTCACGCGCTGTGGATCTGCATTCACGAACAGATGCGTCGGTTCACCTGCAAGACCTTCAATCATCCGGTATGCATGTTCGCATATTTCTCCATTGGTGCCGTTCGCATCGACAACGTTGCCACCTGCTCGCGAAGAAAGGTGGATTGTTACAGTTATAGTACCGTTCGCATCGGTGGTGCTTGACAGGGGGGCTATGGACGCACCATAATATTCCGCCGGGCTGTTCCGTTTATTATTTGGCGGGGAGGTGGCTGTGAAGTTCAGTGTCACGTTTGGCATCGCCCGCCACTTACTTTCAGTATCTTCAAACTCGCTCCAGGTACCATCGTAGACCGTTGCCGTGATCAGGCAGGTAGTATTCACCGTAGCCTCCTGAACCGATGTGAGCACAATCTTTGACACAGGTCCCACAACAAACGTCACATTCGTAGTATTGGTCACGTTTGGGCTCTCTGCGGTGATCTTTGCAGTTCCGATGTCCCATGAACTGATATTCACAACGGCGATTCCCGCGGCGTTGGTGTACGAATGGTTTGCGTGTAGCGTCCCGAGAGTTGTTGTGAAGTTGACGCGCATGGCATTCACCGGATGACCGGTAGAGTTAGTGAGGTTTATCGTGATATTTACGCTGCGATTGTCCGCAAACGTCTCATAAGCATCCGCCGTAATATCTAGCGCATCTGCTGAAGCGCCCTGAATCGATAGCAACATCAGACTCATGCAGAGAATTACGACGATCTCCCGGTTCATACTAACACCCCATTATCATTATGATGTGTCGTTATCCAATATATAACTTTCGGAGGATTTGGGCTTGGGGCTTGGGATTATAACGTGAGCAGTCTCGAATGTTTTTTTCAAGTAAAATATATGGAGACGAACGAACATAACCACTAATCGCGTGGGCGGGGTACAATTGAGCAATGAGCAGAAAGTAGGTGATAGGGAAACTTGGGAAAAACCCCTGATCCGTGTAGTGGACGACGTTCCAAAGAACATCCAGGTAGTTGGCAACATCTTGCGAGGGGAGGATTGCGAAATCGCTTTTTCGCAGAACGGAGTCGATGCACTTGACAGGATAAAATCCAACCCTGCTGATCTTATTATTCTCGACATAATGATGCCCGGCATGGATTGGTACGAAGTCTGTGAAGAATTGAGAAATGATCCAAAAACAAGAGATATCCCGGTCATATTTCTCACATCAAAGACAGATACGGATAGTACGGTGAGGGGGTTTGAGGTAAGTGGTCAGGATTACCTTACAAAGCCGATTAACCCAACCGAACTGCTGGCAAGGGTACATACACATCTTAAACTGAAAAAAAATAGGGATATGATCTTGTGGATCAATGATATAATCAACGATCTGGTTTTTATTGATAGTGAACTGCAGCTTTACGATGAACTGTGTGACGATGAACTCCTTCGAAAGGCGGCAGTCCGTGTCGGTAAAAGTGTCGATTTGATAAACAGAATGGGAGAACTTGAGACATTTATCAACACTCATCACGGATTAAAACTGTATTCAGTGACTGAGGTCATAAAAAACGTCATGAAAAGATACCCATACACTACATTCAACATAGAAGGTGACATTCAGGCTCTGGCTGACGAATCTCTGAGTTCGGTCCTTGATAACATAATAAACAATGCTGTGACTCACGGAAAAACCAATAGAATCGATATAACGTTGGAACCGGCGGGTGAGTGGAGTCATGCAGAGGAAACTGCCGAACCCGGGGCAACGCGGCGGGATGACTACAAGTTCCTTGAGAGTGCCGATATTAAGGCGCGGGGTCAATCTTTTATTGCGTGATCTTAATAATTAAAGAGGGAGAGTAATCATGAGTGAACCCAGGTATTGCAAAGCGTATTGAGATTCTGCTGGTTGAAGATACCCCGGGTGATGTGCGCTTGACCGTGGAAGCCCTCAAGGAGGGCAGGATGTACAACGAAATTCACACGTTTCAACAATTGGATCTCTTTTAGACCGTATCAACCCGTAAATTCGATGATTCCCTCAGAAAATCTATTGCACGTTACGGCTCAACCAAACACCGCAAACGTGTGCACTCCGATGGAACTGTTATAATTGATGCCCGCGTCTAAAAAGAAGGGACAAAAGTAATCGACATAGAGTACTTAGGATATACCCGAAAACGAGGTGTAATTGTAATGGATACACAAAGTATGCTGAAGCAGATGTGCGAAAGCGATATCAATGACTCTGATATCAAGGCGATCTGCAAAAGCCGTGGTTTTCCTGCCAAAGAGGCTACTTCTCGCGGTGTATTTGAGAACTTCTTCATCTCCACAATTGGCATAGAGGAAGCACTGAACTCACTAACATACAAGGAAATTGTATTTCTCCACTTGCTAAACAAGATAAAGAAAGAAGTTGGTATCGAGTACTTCAAAAGACTATATGGTTGCGCAGAATCAGCGGACGGGTATTATTACGGGACTTTTACCAAGAAATATAAAGAAATATTCAAAGAAGTGAAGAATAATCTGGTGCGAAAGGGCGTACTAATCATGATAGATCGAGAAATGTATGGTAAGTCTACCAAGATGGAACGCTTACGATTCTCTTTTCCCCGGGAATTCAGGAGTTTTCTTCCACCCCTCGTCAAACCTTCGAAATTTAAAGAAGCAGGGGATTTTAAGAGAGCGGTACTGCGTGATAAACTGCTTGAGATTGGTGGCGGGAGAGAAAAACCATCTCATTTACCAAACTCGAAGAAAAAATCGTTTACACTCGAAATCAGAGCTGGTGGGCTGTTTATTGGAGATACCCGGTTCAGAGCAAAATACCTGTTGGATTGGCAGAAAGCTTGCATGCGTGCGTCCATTAAAACCGATACAAAAAAGCAGAGTTACCCAAGTTATCCGAGTTACTCAAGTGATGATATGGCGCCCGTTGATGCCACACTCTATGCACTCTCCCAACTTGGTGAGCATGAATGGCTACCCGCAGACAGCCTCGATGTGGTGCTTGAGATCTTTACCGGAGATACTGCAAGTCACCCTTCCGAACAGATCTGTGAAGCGGGCTGGGTGTGGGGATGTTTTGTAAAAGTCGTGGTGGATAAAACGGCATACTACCGGTTACCTGATGATTCCTTAGGCGATGCAACCTCGCCACCACCTGAGCAGTATCTGCAGATTGCGCCTGATGGTACAGTAGTGTTGAATCTGGTGAAAATCCCTTATACCGCACTGGAAGTGCTTGCTTCGGTTGCACTCCTGGATATCCATAACGCAAATCTGCGAGCGACCGCAGACATTATCAAGATCGGGGGAGCGCTCGCGACCGTTCAAAAAGAAGGTGTTTTTGAGTGGTTAAGAGAGAATTCATCAGGTTTTCGCAGTGCAATTGAGATTGCTGAAAAGAGATGGGGTAAACAGATCATCCATGAATGCCTGATGGTTGCACAGGTAAAAGATCTGAGCCTCAAGGTGCAGATTGAAAAGTCGTGTACCGGTTCGCAACTTGTATCTCTTCCGGATGATTATATTGCATTTCCATGTGGCGCACTTCCCGCGATACAGAAAATAGTGGGCGCGTCAGGACATGTGGTCAAGAAGGTGAGGAATGACTGAATGATGCGATCAAACCCGGACTTAACCCAGGCAGATATCGGCGAACTGATCGTTGTTTCCAACCAGTGCGATCTGCGCCATGATCTACATGCTTTTGTTGAGTATGTGTGGAAGCGCGATGTAAAACGGTTACACCGGAGTAATGAGTTGAACAAGTCCGATCAAAAGCGATTGGCAAAACTCATGAGCGATTCTTGTCTTGTAAAAGAAGTAGAGGCAAACGGGCATTCCGACTGGATAGATCATGTCGATGAACTGGCGCTTGCGTTTAAGTTCACAAACTATGACACTGAGGGAGAGTATATGGGATATTACAGCCGTGAACCGTCGTATCCTGACAATTACATCGATGTCAATGCCAAAAGATACGAAGAGTTTGTTGGTTTGCCGTTAATAGAGCAGGAGAAGAAGCTTCAGGACATGTTGGTAAAACATCCTCTTGATGGTAGCAATGAGTTTTACGCGACAAGTGTGCTTGGCAGGCTACCCGGGTTTCCTATCCGGGGATCGGCGACCGGTATTATACCGGGACTCAATTTTGCCAAAGCAAGGCAATTTCTGATAAATGTTTTGATGTCCTGCACGCCCGGTGTCTGGTATACTACAGCCTCATTGATCAGGTATCTGAAAGAACACCACCCATTCTTCATCATTCCAAAGAATCCCAAATATCAACATGCAGGATATGCAAAGGAGGGCAGGTATGGCAACTTTCGGGAGCAAAAGGAGAAGTGGGGTACAGAGATACAGATTTCAGAGGGCGAAACGGACGCGTTTGAGCGGGTGGAAGGTCGGTTTGTGGAACGGTTCCTTGAAGGATTGCCCCTCATTTTAGGATATATCGAGGTTGCTTACTCCAAAGCAGAGTACAAGGGAATGCTACCTGAGATTAATCAGCTTCAGGCGTTTCGGGTCACTGACATGTTCCTGCATGTGATGAACAACGACGTCATGGAGCCCAAAGTCACAGTGCAGCCGAATTTCGAGGTGCACGTGGAATCAGAATTGTACCCGGTTCGGATTCTTGCGCAACTCTCAAAACTTTCTGACATTGTCGCAAAGGACAGAACAAACATCTTGAAACTTCGAAAAAAGAAGGTTCTGACTCAATTGAGTGAAAGAGAGGGGTTTGATGTGATCAAGCTCCTGGAAAAGATGAGCGGTCAGAAACTGCCACAGAATGTTCAAATCGAACTCGACGAGTGGGCTGGAGCATCAGACGCATTTACGCTCTATGAAAACGTTGTGCTTCTTGAGGGAGACAAAGATCTGCCCGAAATCGACGAATTCACGATTAAGTCCATATCACCTGCGATTAGAATCGTGCATTCACCTGACAAGTTGTTTACACAGCTTCTACAGAAGGAGCTGGTCCCTCTTCGCATAAAACATCGCTCTTCGGCTTTTACGTATCTTCCCGACGGTGCAGACACGGTATTTCCAAGACGCGATATGAGCGTTTCAAAATCAAAAGCAAAATCGAAGGCAAAGACAAAAGCAAAGAAGCATGTGGCGATAAAACGGGAAGTCCGGATCACATTTCACTTTCCGGAAAAAAAATTGATGGAAGAATTCTTAAACGGACTTATAGCTGCCCGGTGCCCGGTTGCCGCAGATTGGAGCAAATTGACGCTCTCATTTGACAAACGTTACGAATCAGAGGTAAAGAAAGTCGGTAAGAAACTGTTGGATTACACAATCAAAATCGAGGATACTTCATGAGCTCACAGCCACAGAAGCCGCTCATAATCCAGAGCGATCGCACGTTGATGCTCGAGGT
>JAUVEF010000060.1 GCA_030594905.1 Methanosarcinales archaeon | reverse complement strand
TTTCCCGTTCTTTGTCATCGATGACAATATGAACACCTTCGATCCTGACCGGTTCAAACTGGCACTTGAGTATCTGGCAGACAAAGCGGAGTATGTGATAGTCTCACAGCCCGTATCTCCAAGCGAGCAGGATGAGCTTGTTATCAAGTATGGATTCAATTAAGAGCGTTTAACTTGAGTTGATCAATGTCCCCGGAGAAATTCGGGGACTCTTTTTTTTCTGAAAGTTTGGGGTGTCAAAATAACATATAACCGCAAGGTGACACTTCCAAAACCCATTGTCAACATACCTTTCCGGTTTATCCAAACGAAAAGCGTATCTCCAGTTATCTGGCTATCCACTTCTCATAGTCCTTTAAATCAAAAACAAAGTAGCCGTCATCAATTAACTTTTTTTTCCCACTTATTGTTCTGGCTATAATCCCGTAATGTTCATTCCGGTCTTCGTCGCGCCAGCGGACGTGTTCGGACTTTTCCTTTAGTTGCCTAATTAAATCCAATGCATCTGCTTCAATCAGGTCTTTCCATTTCACCTCGCAAAAGAAGATGCTCGATTCATCATCCATAGCCACGATATCGATTTCCCGCTCTTTGTACCACCAGGATCCGAGTTTTGAGAATGGAAATGGCGCACCCCCGGACAGGTTCAGATCCCACAAGAATTCTTTTGCAATATCTTCAAATGTCCTGCCAAGATATGTGCCAAGCCCGCTTTTAATACGGCGCAAGACAACCTCCTCGTGCCCAAGGTCAATTAAGTCTTCGCTTGGGAAAATAAACCTGAACCAGAAAGCAAATGCATTATCCTTGATGGAATATAGTCCTTTCTTAGACTTTCGGGACGCGGTTACAGGAATTTCCCTTTTTATTATTCCAAGATCAATTAACACACTCAGATATTTCCCAACGAGGCTGCGGTCAAGTCCCGTATAATTTGTGATCTCGCCAAGAGTTGTGCTGCCGATAGCGATTGATTCAAGTACTGAGAAATAATATCGTGGCTCTTCGAGTTCTTCGAGCAGTATGAACCTGATATCCCGGTAGATGAATGAATCAAACCGTAATATATTCTTATCAATGTTCCAATATATATCGTGTGCAGGGTCAGTTTGTGTGATGTATGCCGGAGTGCCACCAAATACACTATATATCTCCACGGCACGTTTTACATCCCCCATGTATCTTGCTACGTCTTTAAACGGGAGCGGACCAAGTTTTATCTGACCTGTGCGTCGCCCATAGAGAGGGGCGCGGTATGCCATGAGTTTTTCCATCATAGAGATGCTGGAACCTGCTATGATCAGGTATATTCCGCTGTCCTTAAGCTTGCTGTCCCAATAATCCTGTAATATTGAAGGCAGGGCTTTTTCATCCTTTACAAGATACGGAAACTCATCTAACGCCAGAATAAATCGCTGTTCATTGGCCTGGTGGTAGATATATTCGAAAAATGCGTCCCAGTCCACAAAACCCTGTTTTTTCAACAGTTCGTCGTTGAAATACTCGGCAAGTATTCTTGAATAGCGGTCAAGCTGAAGTTTCCTGGATTCTTGCCTGCCGATCAAGATGATGCCCGGGTGTTGTTTGGAGATAAGTTTTTTTATGAGTTCAGTCTTTCCGATCCTTCGTCTGCCATAGAGGATCAGGAATTCGGCTCTATTACGTTCAAACCGTTCCGATAGACTCTCTAATTCTTTCTTTCGGCCTATGAAATTCATATACTATGTAGTAGTTTACTTGAAAGTATATAATTGTATAGGAAAATGGGCACGGTCTAAAAACCCAAGTGTGTTTCCGCCGATCTGCTCGAGGTCAAGTGGGACTCATAACGCACCTCGCACCGTATTCAGGGGTTTGAGGTTACTATACGGTTAGCTAAACACGTACCGTTTTTTCACGTTGTGCCCGGGGTTTGCGCCATATCCCACAAAATCATGCCTTGTCAGGCGACCTGCCCCCAACGCGCAACGATACGACTCACTCTCGCCCCAGCAACGTGAGTGACCGCATCCACTCATCGTCAGGCTCACGTGACGTCCCGACCACGAGGCGCCTCGTGTCACCGACCTGCTCCATCATGCCCCTTGCCTCAACCAGCTCGCCAGCCAGCGCCTGCCCTGCGTATGTGTGGGTGTAGCAGAGAATCTCGGATATGACCGGATGATCAATCTCATAGACGGCAGGATTGTCAAAAGCGAGATCCGCGCTGGTGACTCTGGCTGTGATGGTGCACCGGTGCAGATCCGTCCCGCGTTCCTGCCGCACAGGCAATTGATCCCAATCGCGGACGAACAGCAGGTCAAAATACGTACCTTCGACCATCCCCCGATTCCCTTTTCGTAATTCGTGGATCATAAACTCATCAAACGAAATTTCAGGCACTCTCTTTGCGTATATTTGGTGCCACATCTCATCGCTGATCCCGGTGATATGGAGCTGTGGCAGGTCACGATCCACATCAGGCGGCGCATTCCGCATCTTTTGCATAATCGCATCCCTTGCAGTGAACCAGTACTTTCCGTACACGACAAAATCGATGTCAGATCCCTCAATCTGCAACCCGGGCAGCATCGAACCAGTGACCCCCATACTCTCAATTGGGATGCCAGCCGCCGCCAAGAAATCAACGATTGCTGCAACCCGGCGATCTTCCTCGGCAAGCGATTGTGTGCGCTTATCTGCCCGAAGAACCTGTAAAATCTCATCTTCGGGGACATGGAGATCTTTCCATGACGGGCGCATCTCTTCTACGAACCGGAACGCTTCATCAAAATCAAGTTTACGATATCTAACGCCATCTAACTCGCGGTCGCCACTTTTGTCAGGTATGTATCTGAGGACTGCTTGCACACCGTCTGTAGAATCGTAACCAGATACTGCAAAAATCCAGTCATCCACCGTGATGAAAAAGTCGCGTAGCCGAACATTTGTAAGGTGCATCGATAGCGGGGGATGGATTTGAACCATCGGTCTACGGGTTATGAGCCCGTCGGGATGTCCTGACTACCCCACCCCGCTTGAGCATGGAGTCGTATCAAACAACGTATCCGGGATACATAAATGCTTTGGTGCTGGCGGCATTTCTGAGAAAGAAATCGAGCCTGCAAAACGATCGCCTGCACCATCATAATCGCGATGCCCCCGAACCACAGGAATAGCTTATGCAAGTTTCCAATGACCGCGATGATTATTTATGCCGCAACGCTTGAATTAGGTAAACGATGAGATCGTTCACTGATAGGGTGTCGGAGATCGACATTTCTGGCATCCGCAAGATGTTTGAGGCAGCAGGCACGGACAGTATCAATCTCGGACTTGGAGAACCGGACGTCCCGACGCCGGCGCATGTCTGCGACGCTGCGATGGATGCGATCAGGGGAGGGCACACCAGGTACACGCCGGGTGCAGGCACGATAGAACTCCGGTCTGCGCTTTCAGAGAAGTTCATGCGTGACAACAACATCTCGGTTAGCCCTGATGAGATCATGGTGACGTCCGGTGCAAGCGAGGCGCTGCACATAAGCTTGCAAGCACTGGTTGAGCCGGGCGATGATGTGTTGGTACCGGATCCTGGTTTTGTCTCGTACACGGCGCTATCACGCATCGCAGGCGGGCGAGCGGTCAGCGTTCCGCTAGTTGATCTTCGTCTCGATCCTGACGTGGTGGCTGAGCAGATCACGCGCAATACAAAGGTCTTGATCGTGAATTCACCGTCAAATCCGTGTGGAACTGTCCAATCGAGAAATGAAATACGAGCGTTCGCAGAACTTGCCGAGGATCACGACTTTACGATTATTTCTGACGAGGTCTATGAGTTTTTCATCTACGAAGGCGAGCATGTCAGCCCAGCGGAGTTTACAGACAACGTGGTCACAGTGAATGCAGCATCCAAGACTTATGCGATGACCGGCTGGCGCCTTGGGTACCTTGCAGCAAGACCTGAGTACATCGAGCAGTTTCACAAGGTACATCAGTATGTGCAGGCGTGCGCAAACTCGGTTGCGCAGATGGCGGCGCTTGCGGCAATCACCGGTCCGCAGGAACGCGTGGCAGAAATGCGGGATATGTTCAAAAAGAGGCGAGACATCCTGCTTAGCGGGCTTCGGGAGATGGGTGTCCCGTGCATGACACCTGCGGGTGCATTCTACGTCTTTCCGCGTGTCGGGGATGGTGACCGAATCGCAGCAGATATGGCTGAGCGCGGCGTGATCACGGTGCCGGGGTCAGCATTTGGCATGTACGGTGCAGAGCATGTCCGCATGTCGTATGCCACAGGCGAGGCAGATATCGTACGCGCACTTGACAGGATGCGCGGAGGGTTTTGAGCCACCTATCAATCGAAGGGCACCTCCAAACTTTATCAGCTCATAAGCCCAAACGTTACATTCATAGGTGTCTTGCAGTACCCGGGGGAGATTCGGTCAATAACGTTAAGACTCAAACATACACCACAAACTTGGGCACACTGATAACATCAGTTACTTGTGCTTAACGAATATCTTGATATTGGTGCGAATGTGGATAAGACCCGGGGGGTTCATGAACACATACGGGTGAGCAGTTCCTCTCCGCTGGTCGTACCTCTTGCGATGAGTATATCGCCTGCATAAAGCACCGTTCTTGCGCTTGGGCTGTATACCCACCCATCCTTACGTTTAACCGCCATTATATGCACCCCGGTCTCGGTTTCAAGCTTTAACTCGCCAAGTGACTTTTCGGCAACCGCTGAACCTGACAAAATTTCCCGTTTGGTGACCACCTCGTCAGACTCACGCACGGCAATCGCCATGATCGGGTGCAACTCGATATCCCGTAGCACAACGTCGGCAAGATCATAAGCGGCATCAGAGATCGCTTCTGACGCATTTGCGAGATGCAGAAGCCCGCGTAGCTGATCCACCTCGTCTATATGCTTTGCCGATTTGAGTACCCAATGTTGGAGTTCGTATTTCATACCATCCATCCTATCCTCGATGTAGCTCACTTCCTCGGCGATGTCCTTGTTGTAAAAGAGCACTGCGGAGTACGCAAGCCCGATCGCAAGTTCTGACATATTCTTCATCTCGACAATCAAGTCAACAGCCCGGTCAAGATCGGCAAGCACACGCGTAATCTCAAATGTGGCTCGCTGATACTTTTCGCAGGTCGCGCACTCTATAAACAGTGGTACGCCCTCGTCGTGCCCGCGTGCAAATACCACATCACCTTCCCGGATCCTGGTGCTGTGGTCTGGATCGTATATCCAGCTCCGGTCACGCCGGATTGCAATCACCCACATGCCAGTCTCAGTCTCAAGTTCGATAGCGCCAAGTGTGCGCCCTGCCATCGACGACTCTGCGCTGACCGTCGCCCGGGTGAGCGTCTCCTCTGCCCCCCGCAGGTCAAGCTTCAGTTCGAGCGGTATCCCGAGATCGAGGAGTGCGATCTTCGCGATGTCACCTGCGGCATTAGAGATGTTTTCGGCGGCGGCGCCAGCCTGCAACACGCCTGCGAGCGCCTCTGCCTCATCGAGCCTGCGAGCGCTTAACATCGTCGATATCCGCATATAGTACTCGAGGGTATCCATCTTCTCTTCAAGGCGGATGACCTCCATTGCGATCTCCCGGTCGTCATATATCACAGCCGAGTATGCAAGATCAAGCATCAACTCGGAAGTGTCCTTCATATCGATCAGCAGATCTTTCGTACTTCTTGTGCAGTATTTAAGTTCCTTAGTCATGTTGTCTTGGGATGCCCGGTATTCATCTGCGACTTATGCCTGAACCGATAACTTTGGTTCCATGCAACATCAGCACGAACTATCTCCCACCCGGCGTCACATCATGGTTCTGATGTTATATTATCAGGCAATAGGTCATTCTAATTCTCTGGTCACGGCATCCATCGTGTCACTCTCTCGGATTCGTTTGATATATATGTTTCATCGATTGCTTCGTAGTCCCCATGATGCACCACGTCACGTCACAGAACAGCACAGCACAGCATAGCACAACATAGCACAAGATTAATATCCCGTCTGTTTATATATGTGGAATGGATGAACACTGAACATAGCAACCCAATACACGGCAGTGGTACGCAGCTAAACGATCCGGTTGTGCAGGCGGAGATCGGCCCCGCGATGCAGATTGACGATCTTGTCAGCGCGCTTGGGGGGTGCGGATTTGGCGCAGGACGGCTTGCGCAAGCCTGTGATATATACGAAGAGATGCTCAAAAGCGACGCTACCACAAAATTCTTCGGACTTGCCGGTGCGATGGTGCCAGCGGGCATGAGAAACATCGTATCAGGCTTGATCCGGGATGGGCATATCGATGCACTCGTCTCGACCGGTGCAAATCTCGTGCATGACCTCATTGAATCGCTTGGATTGCCCCATTACAAGGGCAGCGACGTCGTCGACGACAATGCGCTGTACCGCGAGCAGATCGACCGGATATATGATGTGTTCATACCAGAACTCCACTTTACCCGGCTGGAAGAGCACCTGCTCGCTGTATTCGAAGGTATGGGCGACCGCATCTCGATCCGGCAGATGCTCTCTGATATCGGCAAGTCGCTGGACGATCCAAATTCAATCCTGCGGGCTGCTTATGAATGTGATGTTCCGATATTCTGCCCCGCAGTCCAGGATTCGATGATCGGGCTTCACGCGTGGCTATATCGGCAGACAAACCAGCTAAATGTCGATGTCTTCGCAGACGTCCACGAGTTTCTTGATATATGCTTCGATGCCAAGCAGTCAGGCGCGGTCTTCATCGGGGGCGGCGTGCCAAAGAATTTCATCCTGCAGGGAACGCTCATGACATCGAAGGGATTTGACTATGCAATCCAGTTAACGACAGACCGACCTGAATCCGGTGGACTTTCAGGTGCGACTCTTGATGAGGCAAAATCATGGGGAAAAATCAACGAAAACGCAAAAGCAGTAACTGTATATGCAGACGCGACCATCACGCTACCGATCCTCGTGTCTGCGGTACGGAGCAGACTATAACCGTTATTGCGGTCTGAGCCATCCGTTTGATTCGAGGGATTCGTCTGCTCAGGAGTGTAAACGTGGATTTGACAGATGGCGCAAATGTTCGTAAATGCGTTTGAC
>JAUVEF010000049.1 GCA_030594905.1 Methanosarcinales archaeon | reverse complement strand
GATGCGGAGAGTCCGGTGATGGCTTTTATCAGCCTATCGTCACCTAACGCTCGATCAATATTCAACATACTTTATGAGATATATCTCATTTAATTTAAAGCTTTTTGATGGAGATGCACGCTAATTAGCAACAAGTCTATTAGTGCAATTGATGATGATGATCCTTTTAAGGACTTTGATCACACAACCCCCAAAGTACTTAAAGAGCTTTTTGATGTGGTTGAACGGTCTAAAATCCTTCAAAAATATCAATTTGTTCTAACTGCAGCCAATAAGGACGCATTCAACCGCGGAAACTCACCATACCAGGAAGTGGACAATCTTATCAAATTACGCAATGCTCTGGTTCACTACAAACCTGAATGGGATACAGATTTAAAAAATCATAAAGTGATAGAAAATCGGTTAAAGAGTCGTTTTAATATCAATCCCTTTTCTCATGACAGCAGTGTTTTTTTTCCCAAAAAATGTTTAGGACACGGATGCGCTGAATGGTCAGTTAAATCAACCATTGAATTTATTGAGGATTTTTACCGCAGAATGGGCTTTACGCCAAAGTGGGATGAAGAAAAATTGGCGAGATTGAAAACTAAGTAACCAAAATTTACGTAGTATAGCAACCGGATGAACTCGGATAGGGAAAAGCTGGCGTTTTTTTCCTGTTGGGTATCCGTGACGATAGACCGCCCGGCGATGCTAAAAAACCTGGATTACCTTGCGAAAATCATCTGGTTTGCCTTGCATCGCAACATACCATCACTCTGCTTCGATCTCGATCACCAGCGCGCCGTGCGGACAAGCGGTTATGCACGTCCCGCACTGGATGCACTTCGACTCATCCATCGCAACACTCCAGTCCGGCTCATACGAGAAGACAGAAACCGGGCAGATGCCAATACATGCGCCGCAATGCACGCACTCATCATCATCCCGAATGATCGGATGCTCAAGCACCGAGACAGACGCACCCTCTCGCTCAAATGCGCTTGCAACGCGGGCGCAAGAATCTGCCGGCACCTCAAGCACAATCTCGCCGCTCGTTGCATCGATGTCTGCGCGATCCACATTGATCGTGACGCCTGTGCTGAGGATCACCCTTGCGAGCACAGGATCGTGAACCGCCGATGAGATGCGAACGACCATCTTCATGCTATCACCATTACCGTCACCATCATCGCGCTCATAGTCATCATCATTACCCTCATCTCCGCACCAGTAATTTACTCAGATCGCCGCTTGTGACCATCCCGATGACTTTTCGGTCATCATCGATCACCGGAAGCGCCGAAATCTTGTGTCGTTCCATCTTTCGTACCGCAATCTCGACAAGCTCATCAGGCGTGCTCGTGATCACACTTGTTGTCATGGAACTCCTGACATCACCGGTCTCGCCGCAGGCTACCGCTTTTGAGATGTCCCACGATGTGACGATCCCGATCAGGGCACCGTCATCCGAGACCACCGGGAGGTGGTTGAAGTTGCCCTCTGTGATCAGTTTGGCTATGTGTTTGATGTCCACATCTATGCCGATGGTGTGGACCCGTCCGGACATCACGTCTCGCACAAGCGGCTGCTCATGGATCTCCCGCATCGGTTTTGCCATGCCGTGTGCACTGATCTGCCCGGATGGGCTGCTCATAAAGAACTCACCAGCCCGGATCCACTCTTTCAGTTCGCCTGCAATCATCCGTGCGATATGGAAACTCGAAAGCGGGGCAGTCCGCACCTCTTTTCCGTCAATATCGATGATCCCTGACTTCAGTTCCTCATACGTAACATCCCTGATCACAGGGCGGTCCCGCCGGGGAATTCCATAATCATAAACGCTCGTCACGAGTTCGGCATCGCTGACCCCTGCTGCGGCTGCGATATCCTCATCAAGGATCGGGATCGGTACGCCGACGCCAACATACATGCTGATGCCGTATCTGTGAAATGCTGCCCCGCGAATATATTTTGTATCCATATCTCTAAGATCGCCGCACGTCATCAGCGTCCCGAAACGGTTGTCAGGGTCGTGCTGGGTTCCGCTGCCGATCACATACCCTTTCGCGCCACCGAGAAATATCCGCGTGCCTGTGCCGATCGTCCTGAATTCGGGGTCGTTTGAGATCGGTGATAGCACGCCAGCCCCTGAATAAGCGACATTACCGAATCTTGGCAGGATCGTGCCCAGATATGTGTATATGGTGCGTTTTGTTGAGTTTGTTGCGGCAGCGTACCGCTGGTATGCGTTTCGCGGGTTCACCATCATAGTCTGGTTCAAATCATCGATTGTGATCGTGGTATCCAGCATCTTGCGCGGATAGCAGTCAGTTCCGGATGATTCGGCATGTACATCAATGCTCTTTCCGGCGATCAGATCCTCGATCACATGCCCTCCGCCGTACGATTCATCCGACATGGATGGCTGTGTTACTCCGAGATATGCGTCGACCGCGGCAATCCCGGCGTAAGCCTCGACATCGTTTAAATACACGCGCTGCATCCGGATCGGCGGATCAGAGTGCCCGAAATTTAAGAATACGCCTGATGAGCACATAGCCCCGAATGTGCCTGTTGTGACTACATCGACATCCTGCGCAGCTTTCCCTGCCCCGTTCTCTCGCACGTACTCGGTCATCTCCTCTGCTGTGAGGACGCAGGCGCTGCCGTCACTGATCCGCTCGTTGATTTCGGATATTGTTTTCGCTGCCATTCGTTATGTGATACTCGATTTCATTATATTTATAGACATTCCACTGCAGAAGCATCTTCTTATGTTGCCATGGGCGCTTTACAGATAATGGTATACCGGGAATCGCCAAAATCATTGTGGGGCACCACCCCCAGGTCCCCTGACGAAATGTATTTATAGGGCGAAATCCAACCGAAAGATGTTATGAGAACATTAGAATTTACACATGATGCTACCGATTACAAGGGGGCTACAGATTTAAATGGGCGCCGGCATATATTTCAAACGTCTCTGATTTAACCTATCGATGCAATTATCCAATCAATTCAACAGTCCGAAAGCAGTGGAGGATATTTAGTAATAATTACTTAAGTTATATCTTCCTTGTCCCGGATTTATCAATCAATGGCACAGAGACTGATATAATATATTATTGGATTTGCATCATATGAAAAAAAAGCGTCCGTTGTATATTGAAAAAGAGGCATATACTTCAAAAATCTTCAAAAATCTTCAGACATATCGCAGATATATCATCGAACAGCCAAAACCCTATATCAAACTGCTTCGACCAGAAATCGCTGCGATGGATCTTGCGCTTCCTGCGTCAAGCGCGCTTCTCGCTACTTATCTGCTGTCAGCTGCTTTTCCACCGCTTTTCCCATTTGTGCTGGCTGTTATTGGTGGATACTGCGCGATTGCCAGTACTTATGTCTTTAATGATTTCTGCGACATCGATATCGACACGATCAACCTGCCTGACCGCCCGCTTGTTGCAAGCGAGGTCACAAAGAAGCAGGCACTTCTATATGCATTTATTCTCTTTTTGATTGCAGCAGCCGTTGCGCTGTACTTAAATTTCGAATCACTCGTGGCGCTGTTTGTTGCGACAATTGCGATCAGCGCATACTCAGCAATCGCAAAACGCGCCACATTCTTAAGTTTTCTGCCGGTTGGGATTGCGTACGGGCTTGTTCCGATTGGGGTATGGCTTGCGTTTGATCCTGCCGGTGTGCTGAATATTGGCGCCGTGCATTCGTATGCAAGCGATCCTGCTGGCGTGTTGCTGCCGCTTCCGGCAATCCTATTTGGCGCCATGATCTGCATCACTGACTGGGGGTTTACGTTATCAGGCGTGTCACGCGACATCGAGGGCGACCGACTCCGCGGTGCACCGACATTTCCGGTTACTTTTGGTGTGCCGGTGACATCTAAACTTGTGATGGTCTTCTGGATATGCGGTGTTGTGCTTTCGCTTGCCATCGGGTACACTGCACACCTCGGGCCGATATACTTCGCGGGCGCAGGCGTTGGCGGGTGCTGGATGCTTTTGCAGGCAGCCGATTTTGTGCGAAACCCGGTACCAGAGCGGGGCGGGCGATTGTTTTTGCAGGCATCATCGTATCGGGCTGTAATCTTTGTCTCGATGATTGCAAACATTGTGGCGCTTTGCATGATCGGGCACGGGTTCCGGTTCTGAGGGCATCCAGGTCCCCGGCATGCCCGGTATGGGGCTTAGGGACTGTCACAGAATAACCAGGGTCAAATTGAATATCCCCAAACACAGCCACGAATCTAAATACGGTATTTGCAACGCTTGCACCACCACAGAACAAACGACTTCCAACGTCAGGTGACCGGGGTTATTTTGTTATGACTCCTTAGCACCACACCCCAGCCCACGAGAACGCAAAAGCCTGCAGCCATCCGATATATTTACATCACCAAAACGCACATAAATAGATATCATGGAGATCATATTCGATGACATCGGAAGTTATCCACTCCCGGAGGGGGCGAAAGACCGTGTTCAGCAAGCGTTTGCGGACAAAAGGTACGACGAGGTCAGCGAGGTCGTCTGCGATGCCATGCGCCAGAAGATCGCTGCAGGTGTCGAGATACCCGCTTACCCGCAGTTTCAGGACATGAACCAGCAGTTTCTTGGGATCATCAATGACCCGGCATCTGCTGAGGCGCCGTTTCTTGTAAAAGAAGACTGCGCAGATATAATCGAACTGCAACTACTTGAACCGGTTGCAAAAGAGTATTTCGAGGCGAATGGAGAGCGGTTGAGGGTCAGGGTATGCATCACAGGCGCAATCGAGCTGTACCTGAAGCAGTTTGGCGGCACCGAATACTCTGACATACTCGAACTCTTTGCACGAAGCGTCGATCGGTTCGTAAAGAGGGCACTTGACATGAAATCGTCGTTTGATGTCGCCTTAATCAGCATAGATGAGCCAAGTATCGGCATTAACCCGGATATCATGTTCGATGACGACGAAATCATTCGTGCGCTCGATTTATCAGCGAAATCATCTGATGTCGATACGCAGATCCACCTGCACTCGCCGCTGCATTATAATATCGCATGTGAGTCTGATTCGATCAACGTTGTCGGCGTGGAGTCCGCGGCAAACCCGGATTATCTCGAACTGATCGAAAAGGTGGATCTTGAACAGTATGACACGTTTCTGCGGGTCGGCGTGGCAAGAACTGACATCTTTAGCATGACTGCCGAATTAAACGAACGATACCAGATCAATGTGTGGAAGGAGACCTCCCGGCTTGACGAGATCGTGACGTCGATGGAAACGCCCGAAATTGTTGCAAAACGGCTCAAACGGGCTTATGATCGGTTTGGAGATACAATCAAATATACCGGACCTGACTGCGGGCTTGGTTCATGGCAGTATCAGGATCTTGCACAAAAACTCCTCGCAAACACGAGTAGCGGTATTTCCATGTTCAAAGAGGGCACATCGTGATGAGCAGGGTTCTAACAGGCGTTCCCGGGCTTGATGACATGCTTACAGATGGTTTCATCAGCGGCGACATCGTCCTGGTCACGGGCGGTCCTGGCTCAGGGAAGACGACGCTCGGGCTTCAATATCTGCACCATGGCGCCGCTAAGTATGGAGAACCCGGGATATTTGTCACACTCGATGAAAGCCCCGCACGGGTGATCAGAAATGCGTGGCAGTTTGGGTGGGATATCGAACGGTTGGTCAAAGAAAACGTAATCCGGGTTATACATGCCGATCCGGTCGCTTATGCCCATTATATTCCTACGCAGGACAGCGATAATGACATGCACCTTGAAGTCGGGGCAAGAATCGTTGAAACATTGAGCAAACACATCGAACATCGTGTTAGTGAGATTGGTGCAAAGCGCATCTTTATCGACTCAATCACCTCGCTAAAAATATCGCAGGATCGATTTCAGGCAAGATTTTCCATAATGGAACTGATCAAGAACCTTGAAAACCTTGATTGCACGACAATGCTCTCGAGCGAGATTACTTCAGGAGCACTGGCTTATGAATCGTTCAGTGTGGAAGAGTACCTCGCAGAAGTCGTTATTCGTATGCACGTGGTCCGTGTGGCAGGAGGCAGGATACGGGCAATCGAGATCCTGAAGATGCGCGGCGGAAAACACGACGATATGCTGCGACCGTACGCGATCAATGACACTGGTATGGTCATATATCCACGAGAGACGATTATCGACAGTGATGCTATCAACGCCGTGGCAATGATGTGAATGGGATACAGAGTGATCTCGCAAAATGGGGATATTCGATTTATTCGAAGGGAGATATGGGTGATGAAAACGCAGGTCCCCTAAATGTTGTTGTAAGTTAGCACCCCCTCGCAAATAGCGTACATTTCGTCAGAAATATTGCAATTCCCCTTGATATAGGATAAAACCTCTGACCAACCCCTGACCGCGCCCGGATATTGTAAGAACTCTTCCCCAGTTTTTAAATTGAGCCCCAACGCGCCTTTGATGCTGGGGCGACCACCAGCCATTCTTTTTGACTTGGTGTCATCTATGATTATGGCATCGATCGTTTGACCGTTGTATTGAGAATAAATTGGATTTCTTGCAGGGGGTATATCGCTTTCGTAAAATATCTTCTTCAACTTAAAAGAACTCACCCTAATCCCCCGTAAGCTTAAAAGGATTGCTGAACAATCTTCCTGTGAAGGCAGGTGGTTGACATGGAAGGTAGCGATAAAACAGAAACAAGAACCCCAAATTCCCTCATAAATGAGAAAAGCCCGTACCTACTCCAACACGCCTACAACCCGGTTAACTGGCATCCATGGGGGAAAGTTGCTCTACAACGTGCGAGAGATGAGGATAAGCCCATATTCCTAAGCATCGGATTCTCCACCTGCCACTGGTGTCATGTGATGGCACGAGAGTCCTTCGAAAGCGAGCAGACAGCAGGAATCCTCAACGAAAACTTCATCTGCATCAAAGTGGATCGCGAGGAGCGCCCGGATCTGGATGAAATCTACATGAAGGCTGTGCAGATTTTGGCCGGTACGGGTGGCTGGCCCCTGTCGGTCTTCCTCACACCGGACGGAAAACCGTTTTATGGAGGGACATACTTTCCGCCCAGACCAGTACGTGACTTGCCAGCCTTCAACGATATCCTGCAGGCGATTGTAAGTAACTGGCGTGACAACCGGGATCAGCTTCAGAGAAGTTCCGAGGACATCACAGAGCTCCTGCAGAAGTCCTATCTGCACAAGCCCCATTCAGAGGAGGTCTCAGTCGATCTTCTTGATGACCTCTATGAACAACTCGTACTCCAGTTCGACCCGGCTTATGGTGGATTTGGTGCCGATGTGGCCGCATGGTCTGTGAAACGACCGAAGTTCCCTCTGCCCTGCTATCTCTCTTTCCTGCTCCGGTATCACCACCGGACCGGGGAGAAATCCGCACTAACGATGGTTGAAAAGACCCTCCGTGCAATGGCAGAAGGAGGAATCTTTGACCAGTTGGGCGGGGGTTTTCACCGCTATTCCACTGACAGGCACTGGCTGGTTCCACACTTTGAGAAGATGCTCTACGACAACGCGCTCCTCTCAAGGGTTTATCTCGAGGCGTATCAGGTTACAGGAGACCCAACTTTTGCACAGACCGGAAAAGAGACGCTTGACTGGGCGCTCCGGGAGATGACCGACCCTGATGGTGGGTTTTACTCCGCGATAGACGCTGATAGTGAGGGTGTCGAAGGTGCGTTTTACGT
>JAUVEF010000127.1 GCA_030594905.1 Methanosarcinales archaeon | reverse complement strand
ACCTCAGAAGATTCCCTAAACAGAACAATGACTACAAAAAAGTGTTGTTACATAGATAGGGACTGCACATCGCAGTGCGTGGCGTACATCGATGTCATCGAAGTGCAGGAAATGGCGGAAAGTATGGGTTTGAATGATGTGCATTGCATGCGTGTTTTCATGGAACTTAGCCGCATGATGACTGCGATGGACGATATGGGCTTCGAAGATTTTGAGGACGATGACTAATTTTAAAGATAATTAATATTATTATGTAATATTTTTGTTATTAAACGAGTGTCATGCTGCCTCACTATACCAGCACTGCTTGACTCGGAACACAGCAGGCGCCAAACGGGAAGTTAACCGCAGAGTGGGCGGAGGGTTATACAGCTCGATCATCCCTCCGCTGTTATTTTTCTTGCCAGAAATCATAGAATCGCAATCGGCGGTTCAACGAACATACCTGAGCGATTATTTTCCAGGTTAACTCTCTTATATTGAGACTTTGCCCAAAAAGCAGAGCATGCTTAATATCAGGATAATACCCCCGAGATTAACACAGAAATCTCGTGGAAATCTGTGTAATCTTGTGGTCAAAATCCAAAAAACCCCCGTAACGTACCTGAGCATGTACAAAAATTACGCCCCGATCGCCCTGCCCCTGCCAGAGAACCGCCCTGCCCCCTTAACCGAGCCAGAACTCCCGATTACATGAACCGCAACACGCACGCCCCGGACCCGGTTTACAGTCGCAAGCACAGCCCGCGTATGCTCGGTCTTCGTGCGTACACACTTGATAATCCCGAACCCTCGGTCAAACGAGAGCATCTTTAACCCGCACTCGCTGCTGCCTATGTCTCCAAGCAGCGATGAGGCTGACCGGTCAATTTCGTCGACGAAATCACGTCTTGATACCGCGCCGTCTGATATAATCTCAAAGGCAAGATAGCGCTTCTTTTCGCGCAATGATGGAAGCAGTCGCATAGCCATATCCGTATCACCGTCTCATAAGTTCTGCCGTGATCTCTCTCTTCTTCACTACCAATAGATATATCGACATGATGATGCAGTAGATTCCGGCGATCATTGTGATGCAGCCTGCCCAGAGCAGGGACACCCACGGCACGATCTTGATGGATAGCGGCAGCACCACAGCCTCGGCCGATATGTGAGAGCGAGTTCCCTGGAACTGTATGTATACATCACGCCGGATACTGCGGTCGATCATCGGGTCATGGATGTCCCCATACTGTTTCGTCTTCGTAAACCCGGTTATACCGGTGCTATAGAACTCGCCGTTATTATATAACATCAGATGTGCAACCTGCGTCCATGAACCGTCGGGATTTTGAATCGCGTCAAATTTTGTCGGTTCCACTGCCCAACCGTGCCCGATATCGCTCTTTACGCCCAGTTCATCGATTCTGTACACGACACTCGCCTCGTGGTCAAAGGAGGTGGTGATGATTGCGCCAAGTACGATCAACACAAAACCGATGTGAACCATGCCAATCCCGACCGATCTTAACAACATTCGCCCGTGCAATTTCCAGATAGTCGTAAGAAGCTTGGCGAGGGTGGCGATGAACGCGAAGAGAAACGGCGGCAAAAACGACCACACCGAGATCGATCCGAGTATCGCAACAGGCACCGATGACGAAAGGATGAACTCGTTTTCCGGGTCAATCAGCGGATGGCTTGGCGTCAGTGCAAGCAGGATTGTTGCAGCCGATACAAGGACTACCAAGTATTTCAGATACGTATCATTGATTCTGCCATGCATCATGCACACGCCGATCAGGATCGTTAGCAACACCACCGGAATATAGCACCATACATTGAAAAATTCGGGCGGAATTATGACTTTCGTGTTGAATATGTGCTGCGATATGAAACTGTATGTCACGCCCCAGCAGCTTATGAAAGCGATGAGTATTAGCAGGAGGGCGGTGCAGAGGAAGGTATTGTGCAGCGAAAAGACGGATTTTCTCCGAGTACCCGTCACAACGACTCTCACGAACTTTATTGCACCAAGCACGGTTGCGATGCTGCACAGGACAAGTATGCCCATGATCAGCCATTCCGCCGTTTCCGTACCAGGAAAGTCATGAAGCGAGTGAATGATTCCCAGTCTGGTGATCAGCGTTATGTAGATGGTTGTGATGAACAAAAATATCGTAAATACAGGAGCTATAGTCGTATACTCCTTTCCTTCGTTGTAGCGGGCGAGTATGTGCACCGCCGCAGTCAGGAGCATCCACAGGACAAGCGTTATCGTCTGCACCGGGTCCCAATTCCAGAAGCCGTTCCATCCAACGAGTTTGTACGCCCATGCGCCGCCTGTTGCCATGCATATCGAGAGGCAGAACCACGAGACCCGGATCCACTGTTTTGATACCCTGTGCCAGCCATTCTTGCCCGTGATCAGATGCGCAATCGCGGCCGAGGCAGGGATGATCGTCGCTGCATAAGAGATGAATGTGATGAATGGGTGGAGAAGCATCCATACCGTGATAAAAACCGGGTTTAACCCGTTGCCATCGGCAGGGATGTAGTCGATCATATCGAGAATCGGCTTGAACGGCTCTGACACGATGCAGAGCGTGAGTATGAAGATCGACACCACCAGCGCGATGAGTCCTGTCGTCTTGTGCAGCGGGTTCCTGAACCTGTATTCCTCCATCACGAGCCAGACAAAGAGGAACGACGCCCATGCCCAGAGCAGGTACGTGCCCTGCTCTCCTGCAAAGACCGCTGCGATCTTATATGGCAGCGACATCTCGTTGTCGCAGTACTGCCACACATACAGGATACTGTAGTCCCCGGCAATGAAATGCCACACCATCGTGAACATCGCCATGCTCATAAAGAAGAATGCAGCCCGCGTTGCAATTAGGATTGCCGTATCAGACTTTAGCGGTAGCATCTGTTTGGACCGTTTTGAATCATACAGCGCAAGCAAACTCACCGCAACGAGTCCGCAGATGAAAGCCAGCTTCAGCATCACGCTCCCGATGATCAGTTCATCCGCCTCCACCTGATTATATACAGAAGCGCGACGATCAGTGCGATGAGTGCGATGGTGCTCATAAAGATAATCTCTCGCCGGTGGACGATTGCAGCGATGGTGCCTTCTGGTTTCGTCACGGTCAGCATCACAAGTCCTGGCTCACCCCATACGCCGCGGGAGTCAAGAGACGTGACAAAGATCGTGTGCCTGCCCTCGCCCCACCCAGTCGTGTCGATTGTGGCGGCAGCCTCGGTCGCCTGTCCATAGTATGTGGTGCGTATAAATGTAAGCGGCGTCCCGTCGCCATTCTCGCCGATGAGATCAACAAAGTACTCAATGTACCGAACCTCCATCTTCCAGCCGGTCACAACCTTCGCACTTAGCACCACCGAATCGCCCGCGTGGACTGTGTCAGGCGCAACCGAGATCTCAGCAACGTGTGGAATTACATCAAAGACCTCAAGCGTGTGGAATGTGACCGGATCCCTGCCGCCGTGGCAGACGTAACAGTCGTCCTCGTGCCCGTGACCTGTGCTGCTCATGTCGGTTGCATTAAACGGCGGCACATTGCCGTAATTGGTGTGGCAGTCCTTGCAGTCCCGCACCCGGGTGCCGGGGGTCCAGTCAGCCCAGCCAGGGTCCTGTGCACTTCCGAGCGGATACGGGCTGTAATGAAACGGCGTATCGGTCACGTTGTGGCATTCGGTGCATGTGAATGCTTCTTCTACGTCAACATCCCGTAACGTGCCTGCGATCATGACGCCGCCCCGCACCTCGCCTGTGCTGTATGTCAACGCCTGCACCTCTGTGAAGTTCGTGTCTTGGGCGTGACATGTGTAACAGGACTCATCCACCGTCGTTTCGCCATCTCCGTAGACATAAGTAAGATTATGGTACTGATCCGCCTTCTCGTTGTGGCAGAGTGCGCAGGTGTAGGTCTTGTTCACCTCTGCAACGATCGCATCAGAGTAATGCGCTGCATCGTATCCGGGATGGCACTCCAGGCACTCGACCTCATCCTCGCCGAACTCGCCAAGCCGCATATGCCGCGGGTGGCAGTCCAGGCACTCGGCGCCAGCCCCGCTTGGTGCAAGCCCGAAGTAGCCGCTCACGACGCCGGTCGGCGCATGGAACGCACTCACGCCGGTTATGTTGTGGCACGGCTCGATGCAGTTCACAGCCATGCAGTCCGATGCCTTGCCGTGGCTCAGCTTGCTGATCAGGGTCTGCGACTGGTACGGGAACGTGCCGCCTTCTGCATGGCAGTCAAAGCAGTATCCCCGGTATGCAGTCTCCTCGCCCTCAT
>JAUVEF010000201.1 GCA_030594905.1 Methanosarcinales archaeon | reverse complement strand
GAAAAAAATTTCGCATTGTGAAAAATGTTCTGTTGGTTAAGAATAAATAGGTTGCAGGTGATTTGAGTCACATAACCCTGCGATAGGATGCAGATGCACAATCGCACTGGCGGCGAGGCTCATGAAACAAGTTCCAACAGGCATACCGGGACTGGACCAGATACTGGATCGAGGATTTACACGCCCATCAACCGTGCTGATCGCAGGCACGGCTGGTACTGGCAAGACCACGTTTACGGTACAATCCATGTTCGCAGCGGCTAAAGCTGGCGAAAAATGTCTCTATTTTTCGGCAATATCCGAACCGATCGCGATGTTAAGCGGATACATGTCCAGATTCAGCTTCTACGACCCATCGATGTATGAGTGTGAGAATCTCATCTACTTCGATCTGAGTCGCGAGATAATGAAGAACAAGGCTTACGATCTGTTAGATATCATCACCGAAAATGTCGAGGCGATCCAGCCGGACCGCATCGCAATTGATCCGATCACGACGATGGATCTACCACTGACTGATAACGAGCGCAGGCAGTTCTATTTCGACCTTTTTGTCGGAATGAAGGGCTGGAATTCTCTTGTGCTGGTCACTGGCGAGTTTACAGAGCAAAGTCTGCAAATAAGCCCTATCAGTTATGTTGCGGATTCGATCATACATCTGTCAAACGAATTGAAGAAGGGGTGCCGCGTGCGGTATCTCGATGTGCTGAAGATGCGCGGGCAGTCATATGCAAGCGGCAAGCATGTGTATCGGATCACCGATGACGGCATCATCACGTATCCTGCCCCTTCATTTGACGTGGGCACGGTCGCTGCGCCGCGCAAGCGCGTAAGCACAGGCATCGCAGGACTCGACAAGATGTTAAGCGGCGGGCTTATCAGCGGGACGACCTCGATGCTGACCGGTCCAAGCGGTACGGGCAAGACCACATCAGGCATGCATTTCATCCTTGATGGTACGCGTCAGGATGAGCCGGGACTGATTGTCTCGTTTGAGGAGAGCGCGGAACAATTGCGAAGGAACGCATTGTCCTTTGGATGGGATCTTGGTGCACTTGAGAAGAAGGGTCTGCTGTACATCCTGTATCCACCCACTGGAGAGGTGTATTCAGGCGAGAGCCTGCTTTCGATACAAGACTGCGTTGAGGAAATCGGGGTAAAGCGAGTCCTTGTCGATTCGATCAACGGATTTGCCGGCATGTCGCCTGATGACGATAGCGACGAATACGTTCGCAAGACATCCGGGTACCTGAAATCAAACAATATTACTACCATATTTGTACATGAGACCGCTGATCTTCTCGGCTCAAAACAGATCACCGAGAACGGAACCTCGTACATCATGGATTCCGTGATCATGCTCAGGTATGTGGAGATCGAGTCGGAACTGCGAAGGGCGATGTCGGTGCTCAAGATACGCGGGAGCGCGCATGATGCGGGCATCCACGAAGTCAAGATCACTGACCAGGGATTGACCATAGTAACAGACGGGACGTCATTTGAGCAATACGAAGATATATTCAGCGGGGCACCGAGATTAGCCAGAAACAAGGCATTTGTCAAGGCATTTGGAGAGCGGTGACTACTCGTATGGTGGATATCGAAAACATTCTTGGTGTATACTCCTTAATTCTCGCGTCGGTCATAGTTCTGTTCATATTTGCGATCGGCAGGTTATACCAATCGAATTTCGGTAAGAAAACCTATTACAAATGGTTTCTGGTACCGGCAGCGCTATTTATACTGCATGGGGTGATGTGCGCGCTTGGTCATTGCTGGCATGTAGTTGGGTTTGTCGGAGCCATGTTGTTGCTGGTACTTACCGTTATATTATACAAGATTATGATGAGGGTTGAAAAATGATTAATAGCATTTTAAATGTGGCAATGCCCGTATCGATTATGTTCATATTCTATACACTTGCGCAATTCAGTGGGAAACTCGGTGACGCATTGCAACTGAGACCATATTATATTCTGTATTATATTGCCATTGTGTTACTCTTCGTAGGCATTCAACTGGACTTACTTCGCATGTCATCAGGCACTTTCACTTATGTGCCCGTGTGTAATTCTAAGTTGCCCGGAGTGATAACCGCGATCGCGATGACCATCGGCGCGGTAACCACGATTAAGTACTGGGGCTGGCTCTTCAGGTCGTGAATTGTTTGGGAAGGTTTCTGCCATGCGACTCCAGCCCAAGTTGATCCTCCTATTTCTCTGTGTCTCGCTCGTGCCGTTTGGCATCATCGGGCATTACACGTACACACTCTCCACCGAATCAATGGAGGATCATGCTTTCGTGCACCTGACATCAGTTGCACAGACACGGGCAGATCACCTTGGCTCATGGATTGTATATATGCAGGATAATGCAATGGTCATTGCCAGTGCACCCTCGGTGGTCAGAAGCATCGAAGTGATGGCGACGGCGGACCCCGCGAGTAGTGAATACCAGCAGGCAAAGGGGGTCATCGAGGAGTTTGATGATATTGCGATGGCAGGCTATAGCACGTTTGACGAGATTTTTGTGCTTGACCGCGGCGGCACCGTCATCGCGTCCACCAACAAAAACATCATGGGGGATAATCGGTCGTCGCGTGAATACTACC
>JAUVEF010000087.1 GCA_030594905.1 Methanosarcinales archaeon | reverse complement strand
CAGGACGCGGTATCTTCATTCGGACATCAAGACTATCGAGCGAACCGAGATCATCCGCCAGCTCCGGCTTGGTAGATTCGATGTGTTGGTTGGCATCAATCTCCTGCGAGAAGGGCTTGATATTCCTGAAGTCGGTTTTATTGGCATCCTTGATGCTGACAAGGAAGGATTCTTAAGGGATGCAAAAAGCCTTGTCCAGACGATCGGGAGAGCATCCAGGAACGCAAAAGCGCGGGTTGTGCTCTATGCGGACAAGATGACTGATTCGATTAAGAAAGCACTCTCTGAGACAGAGCGCAGGCGAAACCTCCAGATCGCACATAACAGAAAACACAATATCATCCCGCAGACGATTCGTAAGCCGGTTCGGGAGAAGGAGGTGGACTTAACCGACACAAAACACCTGCCAAAGTCAGAGATCCCAAATCTCATCATCGAACTGGAAGCAGAGATGCAGGCGGCTGCTGATGCGCTGGACTTTGAGCGGGCGATTAAGTTGCGAGATGTGGTGAAGAAGTTGAGGGTGCAGGTGGCGGGGTGAGAGTTATTTTGGCTCTTCGCTATTCCGTGTGGGTAGTGTTAAGTCGTCTGAAAAGATATTTCTGAGTTATGGGGCAAAGAGTTTGGGTATATTACGTTATGCTCCACAGAATCTTTGAATAATATGCAGTGGGCATGATGACAAACAAAGTAACTATTTATAGGAAGATATTTGATGAAGCTCAGGAGTATCTACTTTCATTCGATTCGATTGATGAAAACATGCTTGACAAGCATCTCACTGATTGTGAAGACCGCAAACCTCAAAACATGCAAGATTTGTTATTCGGAATGTTAGAATCCGTTTCTAATAGACATGGCATGCCACACACGATTGGTCCCATCGAAAAACTGAGACCCTGTTTAGAAGACTTTATTCCACCACGAATTATTGAGAAATATGGCGACGACTGGAGGGGGTTATTTATAGCAATCAAGAACAACTGTGAACCGCCTGGACGAATGACAATCGATAACCCCAAAAGTTACTGGGTTATCTTCTGCAAGTCGGTTTTTTCAGCATCACATTTCCTTTCCCGATTTTCTAACTTAGACGAGTTTGGTAATTTTGTTTCGCAATTTTATCTGAACGAATACACTCGTGTTGCCCTTCCGCTTCTGCTTGAGAAGGAAGTATTTGGATTGGGGTTTGCTTTGGCTTGCGATTTTCTGAAAGAGAATGGCTATCCCAAATTTATAAAACCGGATGTCCACATCAAAGCGATATTCCACGGCATAGGCATAAGCAAATCCGATTTGGATTATAACGTTTTTAAAGATGTCATCAGATTTTCCGAAGACATTAATGAATTGCCTTATTGTGTGGATAAGCTCTTTTGGCTAGTTGGAAGTGGTCGTTTTTATCTGGATGATGTAAAAATCGACACAAATCGAGACGAATTTATTAAGAGGATTAAGCATGAATTTAGAGACGAGTTGTGATTCTATGGAACACAATATAATGTGTCTGGCTTCGGTGCTTCGCGCTTTTACCCAAATCACGTCTCGCGGCTGGGTTCAGATGCGCTCAAAACGTTTTGATCATTGCCAGAAATTTAGGGAGATGATATGATGAAACAATTCAAAGTTGTAGTTGAGAAACACCCTGATGGTTATGTAGCCTATCCACTTGGCCTCAAAGGCATCGTTGTCGGTGAAGGTGATACTTATGAGGATGCGTTAATCGATGTCAAGTCCGCCATTCGCTTCCACATCGAGACTTTTGGCATGGGTGTCCTTGAGATCGAGCCACCCGTGCTTGAAGCCTTTGTGGCGGAAGCGGGAGTGGCTATCTAATGACCAAGTTTCCGGTTGACGCCCCCAAAAGAAGAGTTGTCAAAACGTTCGAACTTCTGGGGTTTTGTCTTGTCCGGGAGCGAGAGCATATTGCAATGGTTCGGGAAAATCCCGATGGCACCCGAACGCCACTCACAATGCCCAATCATGCTCGGATCAAGGGCTCGACTTTGAGAACGATTTGCACACAAGCAAGCATCCCGCGAAACGACTTCATGAAGGCTTATGAGCAAGCATGAGGGTGCATTTGGCGTCGTGCCTTCTGCACCCGGGGCAATTGCCTTCGGTTACAATTTCGTCAACAACGAAAACGATAACCGAACTCCGCGCCGCCCTCGACAAACACACATCCACCCGGCTGACACCATCTGCCCGATCTGTGGCGCACGTACCCCGCGCCCACCAGAGTGACCCAACCACGCGAGACTTTGGGTTTGCAAACTCCACTTTGCACAGATTTACACAAGATTTCTGTGTTAATCTCCTGAAATCCCGTGGTTTTTTGCCGCAGCTAAACACATACAATGTTAGAAAACCTGATCAGGGTATATAAATAATTTAACAATTTGAATATGAATATGTCCGGATACTTAAATCTCCACAAACAAGGATATAATTTCCGCTCACGCGGCACAGACCCGAGATCTGCGGGCGCACATTGTTGATCGGTACAATCAGAGCGCGAAGAGCGATCCCAACTTTTATGTGTGGGTCAAGAACCGGCCACCTGCGTTTGATATTATGACGCCTGTGAAGGGCAGTACGGTTGAGGGCACGGTTAAAATCGCTGCGAATTTTACGGATAACGGCTACGTCGCGGTGCCTGTGACGCATTCAATCCAATATTCCGTACTGGACTCTGAGTCACTGTATTAAGCATTCCCGCGGGAAGCAGCACGATTCATGTCTACTACGGGAATACCGCTGCAACGTACCGGAACGATGAAGATATGACCGCGTAAACTGGTTTGTCTCCGAAACACTGGCTCATGTTCCCGAAGTGCGGTCTGCACCGCGTCTTCAACGTGACCCGCGGCTCACTCCCCCACAACATGAGTCTTGATCAGATTGGTAGTCCCGGCAGAGAAGATGGGCACGCCTGCGGTTAGCACCACCCGATCACCTACGTTCACGAACCCGGAATACACCGCAGACCGTATCGATGCCACAACCATTTCATCGGTGTTCTCAGTCACCCGCGGGAGCATCTGCGGAACAACACCCCATATAAGCGAAAGCCTGCGAAAAGTCCCATCGTCAGGCGTCACAGCAACGATCGGCGTCTTGGGGCGGTACATCGAGACGATCCTTGCCGTGCTTCCCGAGTATGTGGTAGTAATGATCGCTTTAGCATCCAGATCCTGCGCAAGCTGGCACACGGCATGACCGATGCCCTGCGCGACCGAGAGCGATGCCATTTTTACACGTTTGTGCACGCCACCTACTAATGACGTGGGTTCGGTAATCTTTGCGATTTTATCCATCATATCAAAGCTCTCGATTGGATATTTTCCAGATGCAGTCTCGCCTGAGAGCATAATCGCATCGGTCCCATCCAGTATGGCGTTCGCAACATCGGTCGTCTCAGCACGGGTCGGGATCGCCTCATGGATCATCGACTCGAGCATCTGGGTGGCGGTGATCACAGGTTTTCCTGCCAGATTAGCCGCCTTGATAAGTTTCTTCTGCGTAACCGGGACTTCTTCGATCGGGATCTCGACTCCAAGATCGCCTCTTGCCACCATAATCCCATCCGATACTTCAAGAATCTCTGAAAAATTATCGAGTCCCTTTTTGGTCTCTATTTTAGAAATAATCGGGATATCCGCATCATGTTCCCGGAGCGTCTGCTTGAGGTCCAGGATATCGGATGCCGCCCTGACAAACGAAACAGCGATGTAATCGACTCCCTGCGCTATGCCAAACAAGACATCCTCAACATCCTTCTCAGTGACGCTCGGCGTTGAGAAATTCGCATCCGGGACACACACGCCCCTTCGATCACGGATCACGCCCCCGACAACGATTCTTGTCTCAACATATCCACTGCCGGTTTTCAGAATCGACAGCCGGATTAGACCGTCGTCGACCAGAATCATTTGACCTTCCGAGACTTCCTGATCAAAGAACGGATAGTTCACAGCGATCGTCTGTCGAGTCTCGCTGCCATCGCTCGTAGAATCGGCATAATCTATGCTTTCCGGGTCTGTGTAGATTGTCAGGTCATCGCCGGCATGTAATACCATATCTCCACCACCCGGATTTCCGGTCCTGATCTTTGGACCCTGGATATCCATCATGATGGCGGTAGGGGTTTTGTTTTCATCTGCCAGCTCTCGTATCATCCGTATCCGGTCTCTGTGCCACTCGTGCGTACCATGTGACATATTGAGCCGGACTACGTCCACCCCATGACTGATTAACCGGTTCAGGACGTCACGCGACTCGGTCGCAGGACCGATTGTACATACAATCTTTGTTCTTCGTCTATTCATATTTCCCACGTATGATTCTTTGTACATCTTCTGATATATGGTTTGGTGTCTATGGAACTGTGTGGCAAAGCACGGAATCGATTGGGGCAGTGGTAAATCCGGGTTAACTCATGCTCTCAAAAAGCGCCTGATGCCACAGACCCGGCAGCGGCGTAAAGCCAGGAGCACCTACGTAAGTATTACAACGCCCGCACACCAATTATACGCCATGGTCGAGTCCCAGATATCCCCACTCCTCGCATTTGTCGCGGGAATTGCAAGTGTGCTGTCGCCTTGCGTGCTCCCGCTGCTGCCTGCAATCATGGCATACTCTGTCGAAACTGGAAAACTGCGACCCATAGCGATTGTGTCTGGGTTATGCATCTCTTTTACGACGATGGGTGTGATAACGTCCGCATTCGGATCGATTGTCTATAAATACCTCATATATATGGAAACCATCGCCGAAATTACCATTATCTTGCTTGGACTGGTCATGATCTTAGATCTCCCGATCTTCGATAGATTTGGGACACTTGCGCCGAAGAATATGCCCCGCGATGGTTTGTTAGGTGGTCTGCTGCTTGGAATGTCGCTTGGCATCATCTGGATTCCATGCGTCGGTCCGATACTCGGCGGCATCCTGACAATGGCTGCGCTTGAAGGTAACGTCCTGTACGGGGGGCTACTGCTCTTTATCTACTCGCTGGGGCTCGGCATCCCGATGCTCGGGGTAGCTTACCTTGCCAGCGCATCGACCGGACGTGTCAGGGCGATATCGAAGCACAGCAAGCTTATCAGAAAGATTGCGGGGTGCGTGTTGATCTTGTTTGGGATCGGGATGTGGATGGGGCTGATATGATGTGGTGGACTCGAGCAGGAGCGCTAACGAATACGACAGGGACTGTGGTGGAGATCAACTCGTCTCTGCCGTTTCCAACCCAGATCCGGTTACCTCCGGTATCCAGGCTTGAATCGGATCTTTTTGATCTGTAGAACATGGAGCGCGAGAAATATGGACTTTCCACACTGAAATGGAACGGTGAGATCGCAGGTGCTGCCCGGGCGCATAGCAACGATCTTGCCAGCGCAGGGGGCGATGACATAAAACACGCACCCGCAGATATATTGAATGACAATGGTGTCCATTATTTTGATATTACAGTCAGCCGCACGCTTTCGATGCCAGGTCCTGTCTATAACTA
>JAUVEF010000076.1 GCA_030594905.1 Methanosarcinales archaeon | reverse complement strand
CGCGATGAAGATATTTCAGGTCGATTCATTCACAAGCAAGCCGTTCACAGGAAATCCCGCTGGAGTATGCATTTTATCAGGTGATATGCCGGATTCTGATATGCTAAAGATCGCAAATGAACTGAATCTGCCTGAAACCGCGTTTCTTCAGGAAAAGGACGGTGGCTACAACTTACGCTGGTTCACCCCGCAAGCCGAGGTTGAACTCTGTGGTCATGCAACCCTGGCTTCTGCTCATGTCCTGTGGGAGACTGGAGAGCTGGACCCGGATGAAATAGCAAGTTTTGATACGCTTAGCGGAAGATTAACGGCGAAGAAGAATGGGGCGTGGATTGATCTGGACTTTCCTGCTGAATACGAGACAAACACTGATGCTCCTGTTGAGCTTACCCGGGCATTAGGAGTGAAACTGGAATATGTGGGTAAGAACAGGTTTGATTATCTTGTGGAGGTTGAATCTGAAGAAAAAGTGCGGGATATGAAGCCGGACTTTGATCTGCTGAAGAAGGTTCCGTGCCGCGGCGTCATTGTGACCAGTAAGGCAGATGCCGGCAGATATGATTTTGTCTCTCGATTTTTTGCACCCGCGATTGGGGTTGATGAAGACCCTGTGACAGGTTCGGCTCACTGTTGTCTGGGTCCTTACTGGGAATCCCGGCTGAATAAATCTGAGTTTGAGGCGTTCCAGTTGTCTGAAAGGGGTGGAGTTGTCCGGGTTAAAGTCGTGCCCGGATCCGGTCGGGTTACCCTGGGCGGCAGGGCAGTTACAGTGATCAAAGGAGATCTGGTATATGGATGTTAGGTTTGTTCATGTGAATCTGGTAGCACGTGACTGGAAACTGCTTTCGGACTTTTACCAGCATGTTTTCAATTGTGAACCTGTGCTGCCAAAGAGGGATCACAAAGGAGACTGGATTGATGTCGCAACAGGCGTTTAAAACGTTAACATCCCGGGAATTCATCCCCTCCTGCCCGGCTGCGACAAGAATTGCCCGACTTTAGAGATATTCCAGTACAACAGAATTAGCGAAGCGAAACAACCCGCGATCAACCAACCAGGACTGGCGCACATTGCTTTTGCAGTGGATGATGTAGGGATGATCATAAAAAGAGTGATCTCGAATGGTGGTTCACAATTGGGGGAAATAGTTACAGAGCGCATCCCAAACGCCGGTACGATTACCTTTGTGTATGTCAGAGATCCGGAAGGAAATATCAGCGAACTACAAAACTGGTCAAATAACATAACTGATTAAATATAATTGTGGTGGAGTAAACATGTTGGAAAATCCAAAATGGACGCACATTGAGATGAAACAGACCGGCGTGGACTACTTGAGCGTGGAGCAGGTGCAGCGATACGATGATGCCCACCAGAGGTTTTGCGACTACGAGAAGGGATAGCAACGCGACCATAACTTATCGAACTGAACTCAAAGAGCACTGTCATCGACATGGGTGCATGAACTGGCGCATTCGCACTTCCCGCTGCGAAACACTGCCAAAAAGTCTACGTAGTGGACGTCTCTTCCGCCATGCTGGAGTACTGCCAGAGAAGAGGTGAAGATATGGGACTGTCGAACGTTCTGTACTGCCATGGCGGCTTTTTGACGTATAATCATGATGCAGAGCCCGCAGAAGCGATGGTGTCGATAGCTGCCCTGCACCATCTGCTGGATTTCTGGAAATTGGTTGCACTCAGGAGAGCCGCCGCTATGTTGAAGGTGGGATGGCGGTTCTTTCTTTTGGATATTGTGTTTCCATCAGAAGCAGCCGACCTATAAGACCAGATCAACGCATGGGTCAGATCAACCGCTCTCCAGTCGGGACTGGAACTTGCCGCAGAAGCAGAGATTCACATCCGCGAGGAGTACCGCACCTACGACTGGATAATGGAGGGATTGCTCGAGCGTGCGGGATTTTGAGATCGAAAGCGCTGAGTACGGCGACGGATTTCAGGCAACATACGTCTGCATTAAGCGATATGGTGTGTGGTAACGGCTTATGGGAAAGCAGGGCGTCCCGCCCAACTCCGGATTGGTATGGTATCTGGCTGTCTATTTCACCATCCCCTCATACACCCACACTGCCCCACCCGCCATGAATGCGACGCCGTCTGCCGCAAAGGAGATGCACAAAGAGCCTCCCGTGGTCCGCACCACCGCCTGGTCACCGGTCCGCCCGAGTCTGCGTGCGACATAGGCGGATGCGACCGCGCCAGTGCCGCAACTCAAGGTCTCCGCCTCAACGCCGCGCTCATACGTCCGGAGCGCGATCTCGCTCCCGCTGACTTTCACGAAGTTCACGTTCGCACCCTCTGGAAATACGGGCGCATACCTGATTTTCGGTGCGATCTCGTCGATTGCAATCTTTGTATCGTCCACGAAGATGACTGCGTGTGGAACGCCAGTGTTTACGAAATGTACCTCGTATCCGTTGATCTCGTGTACGCCGCCCCACACTGGAGTTCCCATGTTCACTTTTATCCACTCGCAGTCTATATCGACTGTCAGAACGCCCGCAAGCGTCTCGATTGCAAAACTTCCTTCTCTGTTTATGTAACCCTCATCGATTGCGTACCTTGCAAGGCACCGTATGCCGTTTCCGCACATCTCTGCCTCGGATCGATCCGGCTGGAAGAGCTGCATCCTGATATCGGCGCAGTCGGACTTAGAAAGGAAGAGGACGCCGTCCGCGCCGATCCCGAACCTGCGATCGCAGTAGGTGGCTGCAAATTCGGCTTTGTCTCCGACGATCTCGTTTTGATATTCGTCGATCAGGATGAAGTCGTTCCCGTTTCCGTGCAGCTTAGTGAACTTGATCATGATGTCTCCGCATCAAACTGGAATCGCAGATTTTATTAATCTTTGGGGTATCTTGGAATCATACACCAAAACCGCTCCTTAAACACCCATAATCCTGGATTAATCACTGGACAAACCCTGCAGATCCAGATCACCGAAAGGCTTATAACCGTGTTCATAAAGGTTTCTAAAGACCACAAAAACAGTTTATGCCTCTAATGAAAGATCATATCGCCGCAACGATAGGGCTTCTCTGTTTGTACATCTTTTAAAGAACGAGGCAACGAAGCGATGAAAAACATGAAAAGTGTGAAATATCTTACGAAACTGGATCAAATAAGCGAATTGGGCGATGAAGAACAATTTGCACTCAAAAAAGTCACTGAAAAGTTTGCATTCCGCACAAATGAGTATTACAAGTCACTGATCGATTGGAACGACCATGATGACCCCATAAGGCGCATTGTTATACCGGATCTCGGAGAACTTGAGGAATGGGGTGGGCTTGACGCTTCCGGCGAAAGTGTGTACACTACCACTCCGGGTTTGCAGCACAAATACGAACGCACCGCACTCTTGCTGGTTGCCGACGTATGCGGTGGGTACTGCCGATTCTGTTTCAGAAAGCGGCTTTTCATAAACGATCACGACGAGATCGCTCGTGATGTGACCGAAGGGATACAGTACATCCGTGATCACGAGAAAATCACAAACGTGCTACTCTCTGGCGGCGATCCGCTGATGCTCTCCACGAATAAACTGGAAAGAATAATCAGCCAGATTCGGGAGATTGAACATGTCCAGATCATTCGTATCGGCACTAAAATACCTGCTTTCAACCCCTACCGGATTATTGACGATCCGGCATTGCTTGATATGATACAAAAATACAGCACCGATCAGAAGAGAATCTACGTGATGGCGCAGTTCAATCATCCAAACGAGCTTACCGACGCAGCAGTCGAGGCGACACGCCTCCTCATCGAAGCCGGCGCCATAATCGCCAACCAGACTCCGATGATCCGCGGGGTCAACGACAACCCGAAAACACTATCGGCGCTATTTAAGAAACTCTCCTTCATCGGGGCGGTTCCTTACTACGTCTTCCAGTGCCGACCGACATCAGGCAATCATACATACGTTGTTCCGATCGAGGAGGCGTACGAGATCTTCCACAAGGCTCAGATGGATTGTTCGGGTCTTGCCAAGCGGGCACGGCTGGTTATGTCCCATTCAACCGGGAAGATTGAGATCGTCGGAAAGACCGACCTGCACACATTCTTCCGCTATCACCGCGCGGCTGATCCGGAGCGGATCGCTGATTTCATGATCTTCAAGAGTAATCCTGATGCCTGCTGGTTTGACGACTACGATGAACCGGTCACAGAATATTCAATCTCGTCAAACGGCGATTCAAGCTAATATCGCCAATATCGCAAGGTTTAAGTCTAATCGGTCTGCTATCTATAATCTATGCGGCTATCAGAAATGATTGCTCTTCTGGAGGGCATTGCCCCTCCGGAACTTGCTTATGAATCTGACCGGGACCGGATTGGTATGGTGCTCGATCGAGGGGGCAACGTAAACAAGGTTGCTGTTGCGCTGGATGTTACAGATTACGTGCTCGAGGAGGCTGCGCGGGCTGGGGCGGATCTCCTGATCACGCACCACACTCCGATATACCATCCAATACACCGGATATCAAAGAATCTATCCGACTCGCTGAAGATCGCTCTTGAGAGTGAAATCTCGATATATACAATGCATACGAATTATGACCGGGCTGAGGGTGGGGTCAATGATGTGCTCGCAGATGTGCTTGAATTGCAGGAGGTCGAGGAACTGGAACCCGGTCGCATCGGTCGAATAGATCGCCAGATGACATCGACGTTTGCAGAGTTTGTGGCGCAGAAGCTAAACGTCTCTGTCCGATGGGTCGGCGAGCGCGAGATCGAGACTGTGATGGTCATCGGAGGTAGCGGTCTCAACGGCGAGTTTGTGAAGACTGCGATCGATGGCGGTGCTGATGCCATTGTGTCCGGAGAAATGCGACACGATGCGATTCGAAGTGCGCAGAACCTGGCGTTGATCGACGCTACTCATTATGCGACCGAGAATCCGGCGATGCAGCGGCTGTGCGACCGATTACCCGTCGAGTCCGTATTCATCGAACACGCACCTGACGTGCAGGTGGTTGACAATACCCGGATGGCGCGACTCGACCCGATGGAGCGGTAGGTATAATATGCAATGTGTACTGCGCAGGTACGTCGTGGTTGCTTTTGCGTGGTTTAACCGCCGTCAATGCGTGGTTTGCGCATCTCGCCATACTTAGATTGGACATGCGTTCACAATCCGGACGATATCTTTCGGGATACCGAAAACGGGTAAGTAACGAATAAGTACACCGTGAAACGATCTTTGTACTGATGATCATAACGCTCAGCGGTCTGCCCGGAAGCGGAACCAGCACAGTGGCAGGCATACTATTGAGTTGTACCGGTTTTGAGGTCATATCTGCCGGAGATATCTTCCGACAGATGGCAGAAGAAAGAGGACTTACGCTCAAAGAGTTCGGCGAACTCGCTTCGTCGGACACAGCTATCGATCAACAGATCGACCGCCACCAGAAGAAGATCGCATCGGATGCGAAGAGCGCTGGAAAGGACCTGATTGTCGAGGGCAGGCTCTCTGCATGGATGGCAGAACCGGATCTCGCCGTGCTCATCACAGCTCCGCTCGATATTCGGGCAGGCAGGATTGTGCATCGCGAAAATGTCTTGATGGCTGATGCGGTTCGTCAGGTAAAGGAGCGAGAGGCGTGCGAAGCCGGGCGGTATTTGGAGTATTACGGAATCAATGTCGATGATCTGGGAGTGTATGATCTTGTGATTAACTCGGCGAAGTGGGATCAGCGCGGGGTGGCAGAAATCATCCTGAATGCGATGGATAGCATGTAAGTGCGACTACTGTGGAGAATTGTTCTGAAGTTCATGCTTCTTATACCTGGATTTCGACTGCCGCCAGATCACCACCGGCAACAATACGGCAAGACCTCCCAGCAACCATCTCTAAAAATGAGGTATGTGTTTTAACACAGAAATCTTGTGAAAATCTGGTAGTGTCCTAATATACGATAGATTAGTATAGTATGAAATCTAACTATTCTCTTGGTGAACATCATGGCGCGACCAAGAGGAAAAATCGATGTTGTTTGTCAGAACCCACAATGCCATTATTATCGAAAAGAAGCTGGGAAAGACATTATCAAAAGCGGTAAATACAAGAGCACCGGTCATC
>JAUVEF010000110.1 GCA_030594905.1 Methanosarcinales archaeon | reverse complement strand
GTGATCCTTGTCAGCATCCCGGACGCGCTGAAGCACCGGGCAAATGCGATCGGGGATGCGCTCCTTGCGATGTACCCAAGATGCAGCACCGTGCTCTGGAACCGGGGCGTTACAGGACGCTTCCGTGAGCCGGTCTGCGAGGTGATCGCAGGCATGCCAGAAACAGAAACCACTCACAAGGAGAACGGGTGCTACTTCAGGCTCGATCCAAGTAAAATCATGTTTTCGCAGGGAAATCTCGTAGAAAGGACGCGTATGGGCACATTATGTGATGACGAGGTTGTCCTTGACATGTTTGCCGGCATCGGCTATTTTTCGATCCAGATTGCGGTTCACTCACGCCCGAAAAAGGTTATTGCGATCGAACTTAACCCGACTTCACATCAATATCTCATGGAGAATGTCAGGATCAACAAAGTAGATGGGGTCGTTCTTCCGGTGCATGGCGATTGTGCAATAAAATCCCCCGAGAACGTCGCTGATCGGGTGATCATGGGTTATCTTGATGTTACGCACGAACAACTCATGTCAGGGATTTGTGCGGCAAGATCCAGGGGGATAATGCATTATCATGAAGGTACTCCTGAAGCGCTAACATACCAGCGACCGATCCGGCGCATCAAAGACGCAGCGCAAGCGTGCGGGCGCAGCGTGGACATAATCGGGCGGCGCACCGTCAAGAAATATGCGCCGGGGGTTTTGCATGTGGTGATCGATGTAAAGATATATGATGCGTAGCAACCAATTCCAGATTCAGATACCATGATCAAAGGAAAGAACGTTCTGGTGACTGGCGGGGCTGGTTTCATAGGAAGCCACATAGTCGACAGGCTCGCGGGCGAGTGCGCGGTAACGGCACTGGACAACTTAAGTACCGGAAAGGAAACAAACCTGCCCAAAAACGCCGCATTCGTGAAAGGCGATCTCAGGGACGCGGGTCTGATCCAAAAAACAATCAAAGATGCGGATATCGATGTGGTATTTCATATCGGCGCGAATGCATCGGTGCCTCATTCGGCAGAAGATCCGAGATACGACTTCGAGACAAACGCACTCGGCACGTTCAACGTAATTGAGGCGTGCCGGGTTTCGGGCGTGGAAAAGATCGTGTATGCGTCAACGGCAGCCGTATATGGTGAGCCGATTCGGACGCCGATCGACGAAGACCATCCGTTGCACCCGATCTCACCTTACGGCGCATCAAAACTTGCAGGCGAGCGGTGCGGGATCGCATTTAAGGAAACATACGGGCTCGACTTTGCAGCGATACGGATCTTCAATACTTATGGGCCGCGGCAGCCGCGATACGTGATGTACGACTTTATACAGAAACTGGGTACAAATCCTGCGCTTCTCGAGGTTCTTGGCACCGGCGAGCAGATCAGGGACTACTGCTACGTCTCTGACATGGCTGACGCTTTTGTGATGGTGGCAGAGCACGGGCACGGGGTGTACAATGCAGCAGGCGGCAGCCCTACATCGATCAAGGAGCTTGCAGAGCTGATGGTCTCAATCATATCGCCTGATGCTGAGATACGTTACGGTGGCAAGACGTGGGCTGGCGACGTGAATACGCTCTATGCCAATATCACCCGGATCCGGGAGCTTGGATTTGAGCCGAAGGTCGGGTTTGAGGATGGTGTCAGGCAGATGATCCGGTGGTTTGAGGGTGCGGATTCTTAGCTATTAGTTTAGCCATTAGCAGCATAGCTATTATTAGACAGTGCCCATTCTGCCACGCCACCAAACGAGATGTAACGTGAACACTTGCATAACGCGGGCACCCCTCACAAAGCGGAAACCTTTACTACAGCAGATACTGATGTTTACATTCCCGCATTCCAATGGCGGATGAACCCCCCAAACCGGTTCGAACACAGACCGATCTGTGTGAGTCTTGGAGGAAACATGAGCAAAATACAATATAAAAAGACAGATCCCCGGATTGCAAAGCTAATAGCGGATCTACGAGTTAAATCACGAGAGAACGACGCTTTAATATGGAAAGATATTGCAGGGCGTCTGGAACGATCAAGAAAAAGTTATGCGACGGTGAATCTCAGCCACATCAACCGGCACGTCGCAGAGAATGAGACAATCCTTGTGCCTGGAAAGGTGCTCGGCGCAGGTGATGTCAGCTACCCGATGGTGGTGGGAGCGTTTAACTTCAGCGAGGGCGCACGGGCAAAGATTACGGATGCCGGTGGCGAATGCCTCACGATCGAAGAATTACTGGCAAAAAACCCCGCAGGATCGAATATGCGGATTATCAGGTGAATTGGTGATTTTATGACTGACAAGACAATTATCGATGCAGACGGATTGATTCTCGGGCGGCTTGCAAGCGTTGTTGCATCCAGGCTGCTCCACGGAGAGACTATAGCGATCATCAACGCCGAGCGCACCACAGTCTCAGGCGCCAAAACCGCCACGTTTCGGGAATACAAGGAACAGATGGATAAGGGCTCGATGGAACATGGTCCGTACTTCCCGACCCGCCCCGACCGCATCTTGAAGCGGACGGTTCGCGGCATGCTGCCGTACAAACGTATGCGCGGGCGCGATGCGATGGCAAGGCTTCGTGTGTACATGGGCACCCCTGCCGAATTTGCAGGGCTTAAGACCGATACAATTCCAGAAGCGAGTGCCATGAGGCTTGGGACAATCAAATACACCACACTCGGTGAACTTAATGCGAAGTTAGGCGGTTAGGCTGCTGATGTACGTTAAAATCCCGCAGGATCGGATCGGTGCGGTGATCGGTCCGAAAGGTAGCGTCAAACAACTGATCGAGGAGTGTTCGGCTGCAAAACTGGACATAGACAGCAAATCGGGTACTGTGGAAGTTTTATCCTCTGAGGACCCTGTGCGTGCGATGCAGGCGGCGGATGTCGTCAAGGCAATCGGACGGGGTTTTAGCCCGGAAAGGGCGATCACCCTGTTCAATGACGATTTTATGGTGTTAGAAGTGATCGACATATCGGCAAACACGCCAAAAGAGCTTATACGCATCAAAGGCAGGATCATCGGGACGAGCGGCAGAACGCGGGAACTGATCGAGACTGCGACACATGTCAGTGTCTCGGTCTACGGGAAGACCGTAGCGCTCATCGGGTATCCTGAGAATACGCACGTTGCAAAGACCGCAATCGAGATGCTGCTCGATGGTGCGCCGCACTCATCGGTGTATGGCTACGTCGAGAAGAAGCGGCGCGAGCTTGCCGGAAAAGAGGCTGCACATTATTAGATCTGATACTACCGAACATGGGTGCGCGGGTGTGGGCAAAATCGGATCAACACCGATGGGACACCACACCCACACCATTCCACCCTAATCCTCGACCGAAAACCGCACCCGGACCGCATCTGCGTGCGCGTTAAGTCCCTCTTCCTCTGCTATTGCCACAATCGTATCCCCAATCTGTGAGAGTCCTTCTTTTTCGATGATCTGGATGCTCGATTTCTTTATGAAATACCCAACATTCAGACCCGAGTATGCCCGTGCGTGCCCGGCTGTGGGCAGTACGTGGTTCGTGCCTGATGCATAATCGCCAGCCGAAACCGGGGCATAATCGCCAACAAAGATCGAACCCGCGTTGCAGATGCCATTTATCGCACCAAGCGAGTCCTTCACCATGATCTCGAGGTGTTCCGGTGCAAACGTGTTTGAAAATTCGATGCACTCACCCATCGAGTCGAAGATCAGGATCGCACTGTGTTCGAGCGACTTCTTGATGATTTCGGACCTGAGGGCGTCTGATTCCCCAGACCGGACCAGTTCGAACACCCGGTCGGCGATCGCCTGTGATGTAGTTGCAAGAACAGATACAGCGTTTGGATCGTGCTCTGCCTGCGCTAGCATGTCCGCTGCAATGAATTCGGGACGTGCACTCTCGTCTGCGATAATCAGAACCTCTGAGGGTCCCGCTGGAAAATCGATCCGGGTTGGGACCATCATCTTTGCCGCGGTCACATAGACGTTCCCAGGTCCAACAATCCTGTCGACCGCAGGCACGGTCTCTGTGCCATACGCCATCGCAGCAATCGCCTGGGCGCCCCCGATGCAGAATATCCGGTCAGCGCCTGCAATCGATGCGGCAGCGAGCGTCAGCGGATGCACGCCCCCGTCACCACCAGGCATCGGCGGGGTGCAGATCACTGCCTCGGGCACAGACGCAACCTTTGCCGGTATGATCGTCATCAGAGCGGTCGATGGATACGACGCCTGCCCGCCCGGGACATAAGCGCCGATGCAGTCAAGAGGTGTCGTCTTCTGCCCGAGGCTGATCCCGGGCGAAATCTCGCTCAACCAGAGGTCAGGTTCAATCTGGGACTCGTGAAACCGCCGGATGTTGTCGGCTGCGGTTTCAAGATGCCAGAGCATCTCCGGGTCGATTTTGTCGAATACCTCGGATATAGCGTCATCTGTTACCTCAATTGCGGAGAGCCGGATGCTGTCAAATCTCTCGGTGTATTCGATGAGCGCTGCGTCGCCCCCGGTTTTTACGTCCTGTAGAATCGCTGAAACGGCTGGTTTCACTTTTTCGATCTCGGTTTCCCGGTTCAGCAGGGTGGCAAGTTCAGTTTCGGTCAGTTGTGTGTGGTGTTTTCTTAGCATGGTTCCTCATACCTCTTTGATATGGGCTATGGCGGTGGTTGTTTCTCGTGTATGTACTCCATATCGTTATGAATCAATCCTCGCTTCATCCTTTTCCTCAGCTCTTCCGAGTTCATGACTCCGGTTCAGGACAACCCACGAATCATTATATGCGAGCAACCACTTTAGGATAATAGGCAGAAAACTGGTACGA
>JAUVEF010000116.1 GCA_030594905.1 Methanosarcinales archaeon | reverse complement strand
ATCATCGCAGCCCCGCTTGAAAAGAAGTCGCTCAAGATCCTCTTGTTTGGCGCGGGCGAACTTGGAAAGGAGATCGCAATAGAGGCGCAGCGCCTTGGGATGGAGGTCATCGCTGTCGATCGATACGAGCGGGCACCGGCGCAGCAGGTTGCGCACAGAGCGTACACCGTGAACATGATGGATGCGAACGCGATGCGCTCGATCGTGGATCGGGAACTGCCCGATATTATAATACCCGAGATCGAGGCGATCGACCTGGACATACTCTTTGAGTTTGAGGAGGAGGGGTATCTGGTCACGCCAAATGCACGCGCAACACACGCAGCCATGAACCGGGAGCGTATCAGGGAACTGATCGTGAAATCCGGCGTCAAAACGGGCGCGTATGCATACACACGCACAGACGACCTGTTAGAGTTTACAGATGCGGTCGAAAAGATCGGATATCCGTGTTTTAGCAAGGCGATCATGTCAAGCAGCGGCAAAGGCTCGTATTTCATCGAGAAGCCGGAGGACATCAAAGCGGCGATGGATGCTGCCAGATACGAGACCAGGGGCTCCGGAGAGATGGCGATCATTGAGGAGTACATACCATTTGACACTGAAGTAACCGAGATTGCGGTCAGGCATCTGGACGAGGACGGCAGCCGGATCGTTACCACATTCCCAAAGCCGATTGGACACTACCAGATCAACGGCGATTACCATTCATCATGGCAGAGCCCGGATGTCGGGGAGTATCTACCATACAACGTCGATGAGATCGGAAAGTCGGTCGATGGTGACCCGGGGCTTGCAGAAGAGGCTGAGAAGAAGATTTACGACGCAGCACAAAAAATAACCGATGAACTGGGCGGAGTCGGGGTGTTCGGGTGCGAACTCTTTGTTCGTGTAAGGGATGGTAAGGTTGAGGTCTATGGCAACGAATGTGCACCCAGACCGCACGATACCGGAATGGTTACATATATCTCGCATCCGCAAGGCTTTAATGAGGGAGGACTCCACGTACGTGCGGTCGCAGGGCTTCCGATCCCGGCGCACGTCAGAAATGGCTACCGGATGTTTGATCCGATCAAGCCTGCCGCGTCCCACGTAATCCTGTCGCCCGCCAGAGGGTTTGATCCTGAATATAAAGGTCTCTTTGACGCGATGACGGTGCAGGGCACAAACATCTACATGTTCGGAAAGCCGCTTGCATATCATGACGGCTGGATCGTCGAGGAACGGATGGGAATTGCGCTTGCGCTTGGCGAGAATGCGTTTGATGCAAAACAGAAGGCAGAAGTTGCTGCGCACAAGATTCGGATCAGAACTGCGACCGAACCTGCGTGGCGGGGGCAGGAGGAGCGGCGGATGCATGTTGTAGAATAGGCGCGGATCGGAGAATAGCTGATACATCCGACTGATTTTCATACACCACATAACTAAAACGAGTAGCCCGGTTCCTGGTTTACATGACATGGTCCATGGATTTTTGGCATCTGGCGCTTCCGATTTTGCGGATTCTCATAGATTCTTGCAGGACCTCGGAGATGCTGATGGTACTGATTACCTGAGTGTAGAGAGATTTAATAGCGATGCAAGGGTACTAAATACACGAATGTCAGCAGTAACAATAACAGATACAACATTCCGGGACGCGCACCAGTCTCTTATCGCGACCAGAATGCGGACCTGCGACATGCTTCCAATCGCAGAGGAGCTTGATCGTGTCGGATTTTACTCTCTGGAGGTCTGGGGTGGAGCGACCTTCGATGTCTGCATCCGTTACCTGAATGAAGACCCCTGGGAACGGTTAAAGAGTCTGAAAGCGGTAATCAAAGACACCCCGCTCCAGATGCTACTTCGGGGTCAGAATCTTGTTGGGTATCGGCATTATTCTGATGATATTGTAGTAAAATTTGTTGAAAAATCTGCCGAGAACGGAATCGACATATTCAGAATTTTTGATGCGGTAAACGACATCAGAAATATGGAAGTCTCGATCAAGACTGCGAAAAAAGCAGGGGCGCACGTTCAGGGTACTATCAGCTACACCATCAGCCCGGTGCATACAATAGACTCATTTGTCAGTTTTGCAAGAGAACTCTCTGAACTTAACTGTGATTCCATCTGTATAAAGGACATGGCAGGGCTGATCTCGCCGCGTGACACGTACGATCTTATTAAAGCCCTGAAAAGCGAGGTGGGGCTACCTATTAATCTTCATTCGCATTCCACGAGTGGAATGGCACCCATGAGCTATATGGCAGCGTGTGATGCCGGAGTCGATATCCTGGACACCGCATTCTCGCCATTCGCGAGCGGGGCGTCCCAGCCTCCGACGGAAACTGTGGTTGCCGCTCTTCACAGGACAGCTTATGACACTGGACTCGATCTTAATGTTCTAACCGGCATAACAGAGTATTTTGTCGGGATAAGAGAAAAATACGCGGGAATCCTTGACCCAATATCTGAAAAAATTGACACCAAGGTCTTGATATATCAGATACCGGGCGGGATGCTTTCCAATCTGGTATCCCAACTCGAAGAACAGAACGCTATGGATCGGTACAAGGATGTGCTCGCTGAGATGCCGCGTGTCCGGAAAGATCTGGGCTATCCGCCGCTTGTCACACCCACCAGCCAGATCGTGGGCACGCAGGCGGTGTTAAACGTTCTTACAGGCGAGCGGTACAAGATTATACCAAAAGAAGTGCGGGAATATGTCAGAGGGATGTACGGAAAGCCCCCTGCGCCGATCATCGAAGAGTTACTGGAAAAGGTGCTGGGCGAAGACGATGCCATAACTTGCCGACCCGCCGACCTGCTCGAGCCCGAACTGGACCAGATCACCAGAAAAGTGCAGGAACTTGGTATCGTTCAGAAAGAGGAGGATATTCTGACTTATGCCCTGTATCCGCAGATTGCAAAGACATTCCTCATGGGAGATGCAGTTGAGGAGGAGATCAAACCGGCGATGAGTGCAGGTGCTGTTTCGAGTCAGGTGGCGGCAGGCAACGTCTTCAAAGTGGTTGTCGACGGAGAGATATTCCAGGTGGAGATCGAACCCACCGGAGAGACGACTATTGAGGCGAAGAAACCTGCTGCGGCAGATTCTGTCGAGGGCGGGATCAAGAGCAACATGCATGGAATGATTCTTGGGCTTAAGGTCAAGAAAGGAGATCCTGTGGAGAAAGGCGACGTTGTTGCAGTGATCGAGGCTATGAAGATGGAAAACGACATTCACGCCCCCCACAGTGGAATAGTTCGGGATATCTTTGTTTCAAAAGGCGATACCGTACGTGCTGGCGATGTGATCATGGCAGTCAACTAAAGATCAACCAAAGGGGTGTTTTCATTGTTTAATACGATACTAGTGGCGAACAGAGGCGAGATAGCGATAAGGGTGATGAGAGCCTGCCGTGAGATGGACATAAAGACCGTGGCAGTGCATTCAGAGGCTGACAGTACTGCACTGTTCACAAAATATGCTGACGAGGCTCACTGCATCGGTCTACCGCCTGCAAGCCAGAGCTACCTGCGAATCGATAGAATCCTTGATGTGGCAGAAAAGACCGGCGCAGAAGCGATCCATCCGGGATACGGTTTTCTCGCTGAAAACCCGGAGTTTGCAAAAGAATGTGAAAAGATGGGGATTGTCTTCATCGGACCGTCTGGCAAATCCATCGATACCGTCGGAAGCAAGATAACTGCCAAAAAAATGATGGCAAAAGCCGGGGTTCCGGTCATACCGGGGATTTCTGCCGGGATCGACGATCCTGAATCGGTCATTGACGATGCAGAGGAGATTGGGTATCCGGTCATCATAAAAGCATCGGCAGGAGGCGGCGGGATCGGGATGAAGATCGCAAACAACGCAGAGGAACTCGTAAGTGCAGTCCATTCGACCAGAGCGGTTGCGAAATCGGCGTTTGGAGATGACACAGTCTTCATGGAGAAATACATGCTCCAGCCCAGACACATCGAATTTCAGATTCTGGCAGATTCTTATGGCGATATTGTGCATCTGAACGAGCGGGAGTGCTCAATACAGAGGCGGCACCAGAAACTGATCGAGGAGTCCCCCTCGCCAGTTATGACCCCCGAACTGCGTGAAGAAATGGGTGCAGCAGCGGTCAGAGCAACAAGTGCGATCGATTATACAAATGCAGGCACGGTTGAGTTCATGTACTCGCTGGGTGATTTTTATTTCCTTGAGATGAATACGCGGCTGCAGGTGGAACACCCGATAACCGAGATGGTAACCGGGATTGACATCGTCAGAAAACAGATAACAATTGCGGCAGGTGGGCGATTAGACCTGGAGCAGGAGGATATAGGCATCAACGGATGGGCAATCGAGTGCCGGATCAATGCAGAAGATCCGCTTAATGATTTTGCACCGTCTCCGGGAAGGATCACGCGATACCGGTCGCCAGGGGGTCCTGGAATCCGGGTTGACAGTGGTGTGCATACAGGTTACACGATCTCACCGTTCTATGACTCGATGGTCTCCAAACTGATATCATGGGGTCAGACAAGAGGCGAGGCGACAGACAAAATGCTCAGGGCGCTGTATGAGTATATTATTGTCGGTGTTTCGATAAATGTCCCGTTTCATAAGGCGGTGCTCAGAAA
>JAUVEF010000073.1 GCA_030594905.1 Methanosarcinales archaeon | reverse complement strand
GGATGGCGATACCAGCCACTTCCAGCGCACTCCTGCCAAGAATCCGCACCATCGCCTCCTTTCCGGTGCCGCCCTGGTCATAGATTATCTGCGGCACATAGCCAGCCCCTTCAATTGCGTGCGCAGTGCCCCAGTCCATGGTCTGGTGCTGCGGCGGTTCATCTTCACGGTCAAAGGATGCTATCGTATAACCAAGTGCATCGCAGGCAGAGATAATCTCCTCAGAATACCTGATATTAAGCGCGCTCCGAACGTCCGGATTGAATCGCATGGCTGCAAGGATCAGTCTCGCTACATGGGATGATGCACCAAATCCGATCTGCCCGATTGCACGCGCCGCTCCTCCGAATCGCACGATTCTTGATCTGACCGCGACAATGTCCTCTACCGACTGCGCCTGTGGAATAGCTGTACCGATATTGCACCCTACTTCCGGAATCAGCGATGCAAATGTTTTGCAAGCTTCGATGCAGTCTACAGCACCGCTGACATCCGAGATCGCCCGATATCGCGCCGCGTCCGTGAGGACGTGCTTAGTCTGGTTGACCGGAGCAACTCCACCGCCCACAGATGGTGCGCCCAAAATTGCATGCATGACAAAATCCTTTGCAGCGATGCACGCATCGGGTATGGAAAATCCTTTCGCAAGAAACGTTGCAATCGCCGCAGAATATGTGCAGCCTGCACCATGCGTCCCGCCTTCGATCAAATTTCCCGGGATCAGCCGGAACTCTTCCTCGCCCCTGCCATCGCAGAGCACATCGGTGCCATGCAGATGCCCGCCAGTGACAACAGCCGCCCTGCATCCGATATCGACGATTGCCGCAGCCGCGCGTTTTGCATCATCCGTATCCTGAACACTGATGCCGGTGATCGCTTCTGCCTCAAACACGTTTGGCGTAACCACAGTTGCGGCAGGAATCAGTTCTGTGACCATAGCTCCAAGCGCATCATCTGTTAGCAGAGATCCGCCGGCTTCCGCGCTCATCACAGGATCAAGCACGAAAGGAACGCCGTTAACACCGCAGATATGGCTTGCAACGAGATGGACAATCTCTTTGGATGATAGCATCCCGATTTTTACGTAATCAATGTGTATATCATCGAGCACCGCATGGATCTGACCGGTGATCACATCTTTCGGGAGCTCGAACACATTCTGCACACCAAGCGTGTTCTGCGCGGTGATCGCGGTGATCGCGCAGGTACCATGCACGCCAAGTGCAGCAAACGTCTTCAGATCCGCCTGAACACCTGCGCCGCCACCAGAGTCAGAGCCTGCGATGGTTAGCACGGTTCGTGTGCGCGGTTCATGCACGAACACAAGCCCACATCCAGTCACCCGCGCCCTCTTTACCCCTACACTCACCCCACTCATCGCATCTTACCTCCTTTAACATACAGATCCCCCCTCATCGCCCATTCATCCATCAATCGTCGTTTGAAAAGGTTATCGCAGCATCAATTGAGTCTACGCCGTCCAACCATTCGGCGACCAACCCGTCAGGTACGTCAAAGAGGATTTCTGGCATCGGTTTGCCGCCAAGTACCCGTGCGCCAACCATGCTGAGATATTCGAGCGCCTGCTCCTGATTGTCGCTCTCTATCTCGATTGCATTTTTGATCAGCTTGATGAGCGACGTCTTTTTGTCATACTTGCCCTGTATGTTGTATTCGCACGAAGCAAGTGCACAGATCAGCGAGGATTGGAGCGACCGGATCATCATGTCAGTATCATCGTTGATCGGGGCGACCTCACCCAGCACGATCTCGCTAATGTTTGAAATCGCCTGTAACGCAGCTTCTGCGGATATTTTCTTCTTTTTATGCCCGTGAACGACTTTCAAGCAGGCAAGTACAACATCATCCATCATGCTAACGAATACCGCTGTATTGGTGTCACCTTCCTCTTCTATCTTGAAATTGCTCTCTTTCACCCGGGAAACCCAGTTATCCCAGCGTTCTTTTGTATAATATTGAATTGCCTTCTGTTTATCTCCTTTTTTCATGATAATCATCCCTTTGTAGTTCCCTTCACTTCATCTTCCTCTCTGAGTTATCATCCCGTTATATGTATCTCGCCTATATGCCTCTTTTTCTCGTGGTTATTAGTTTTGACCTTACAATAACATAATATGAAATCGTAATTAAAGATACTTACAGGCAACATGGGGATTTGCATAACATGGCACGACATACAGAACCAACTGATATTATATATAGTGGTATGCGGTGGCAATCGCTCTCGCAGAACCAGTCTGCGGCACTGACACACCTTGGTGAATTAGGAGCAATCATCACCGGGCACCATGCCCGCGAGCTTGAGATATCCGAACTGACCTCTGACCTGATCGTCGCGCTGACGGAAACAGACGACGAGACTATTTTAGGCGAAGCAACCGCGGTGAGTAAGCAGTTTTTGGCAAAGATCCGAGATGATATCGCAGGTTTTTCGACCGAGCAGTTGCCTGTGCTCTTTGCGTCGTTGCAGCTCTTTGCCGTGGAACCAGGGCAGTACGGGTTTGAAACCATTGAATATCCCGATTCGGATCTTAACCGGATAACTGGTAAGTATAACGGTCAGGATCCGGAATATCTTAAGAAGAAAGAAGCGTACACAAAAACACAGGGGTTGCTTGCAGAGGCGGAGAGCCTGCGCGCTCTGGCAATATCCGCGCTCGTTTCGTTCTTTGAGAGGGCGGAATTCATCGGGATTGCAGGTCACATCAGGGCTGAGCTCCTCCCGCTGATTGCGTCGCTTAACGATGACAAGCGGTACAGACCGTTTCGGACATCGCTTGCCGCCAATATCGCTGATAAGTTGTATCGGTTCGCGCAGCGGACAGACGATCCGGCATTGACAGAACTTCTCCAGGGGATATTTAACAAAAAATACATAAAATTCGGGACATCCGGGTTCAGGGCGTTTGTGAACAAGGATTTTGTCCAGAGAAGATCGGATTTCGTGACTGCTGCGATATGTAACGATCTGGAGACCTCGCAGGGGATGGGCGGCAGGACTGTGGTGATCACTTACGACACAAGGATCGGCGCCCGGGAGTTTGCGCTTGAGAGTGCACGGGTGTTCCTTGCGCGGGGCTTTCCTGTGCGATTCGCAGAGGAGCCGTCGCCCACTGGCGCTCTTGTGTACTGGCTCCGCGAAGAGGAGCACGGCGAGGCAGCAGGCGGCGAGAACATGACTCCGAGCCACAACCCACTCTCGACGCAGGGGCAGCGCTGGAACCTGGAAAACGGCGATGTTGCCCCGACATCAGTCACCGACCGCATCGAGAGGGAAGCAAACATAATCTGCATGAGAGATCCTGAGATCGAGAAATACGACCTGAAACAGGCAGAGTCCGAAAACAGGTTTGACTACATAAATATGCGGGATGCGTATGTGGCGTGGGTCGCTGATTTTCTGCGATCACAGAAGCTTGACGTGCTCCTGAAGGATTTTTACTCGGAGTCCAGTCACAGGTTCATCCACAACGCCATGAACGGTGTTGCAAGAGGCTATATCCCCGAAATCTTTGAAAATCTCGGGATTCCTGCGGAATCGGTCTTTCCGATGGACTCGGAGAAGGACAATCTCCTTGGACTGCGGTTCTATGCAAATCCTGAGGAACAGTGGCTGCTTCCGACGATGGATCGGCTGAAACAGGTTGGAGCCATCTTTGAATGTGCAAACGACACCGATGGTGATCGGTGCGGTGGAATCCTTGATGAAACAGGGTTTACCAATTTAAACAAGCTCCTTGCGATGCTCTGCGACTTCACAATTCGGGGACTTGGTTGGGAGAATCATATCGTGATACGCACAGGGACCACGTCCACCGCAATCGATGATGTGGTGCGGGCGCTTGTGGGCGAGTACGACATACCGACGCCTGAATGGGACCAGGTCAACTCGCTGGTGCAGCATCCGTTCTATAATATTAAGAGAATATCAGATAATAGCGATGCCGATCTCGAATACGTGCTAAGCCTGCACAAGTTCCCGTGCATCGACACTGAGGTTGGATTCAAGTACATCTCGTCGGCGATGAAGAAGTATGACCTCCCCGCGGCGATTGCAGGCGAGGAGAGCGGCGGTTTCACGATCAAGCGGTTTCCTGACAAGGACGGGATCATCGGGATCTGCATAATCGCATCCATGATCGCATGGCACGGTAAGCCACCCGGCAAGATATGGAAGGAGCACACAGAGAGGTACGGCGAAAAACACGATATGCGGCTCGACATCTGGGCTCCCAATACTCCTAAGGAAAAGATAATTAATTCATGGCTTGACAACCCGCCTGAGTCCATTGCAGGGCAGAAGGTGCTCTGGGCTGGTGGCACGTATCACGACAAGGTCGAGTTTGTGCTACAGAGTCCTGGAGGGGGTGCTGATGCTGACACCGCAGTCATCTCGCGTCTGCTTGTGCGGGCGTCAGGAACCGAGGAGATCAACAGGATTTACATCGAGTGCAGCGACAAAGCGATAACAGGCGCACTCAGGCAGGCGTCGCTTGACCGGCTGAACGACTTGATCGTCGAGGATGTCGGCAGCGCTGCGAGCTATTTCGATCTTGCGGACAGGGTTGCGTCCACCGGCATGACCTTCATGGCAGAACCGGACAGGGAACGGTACTTTGACGCCGTAAAACAGCGGATGAACGTCCTTGCGGCAGAGGCGGGCGAAGAACCGGTGGTGATCTACCGCAGGGTGCTTCATCTGCTGACGCTTGGCATGGATCGGGATGTTAATGTGCGCCATGTCGCATGGGGCGTTGATATCGGGGCAGAGTACTATCGCAGGATTTTCCGGTGACCTGGGTGGGTGATTGGGGGGTTGGTTGTTGTTGTTGATGATGATGATGATGATGATGGTGATAGCCGCGCTGATTACGCGGGAATACCGGTATCAGCGCATGCGATGAAATTACCGAGAAACTTGAAGGAAGCGCAGCGTTCAGCCACGTGAATCTACTGAGGTCTTTGTCAACACACATGAGTTTCGTTGAGAAAGGATATCGCGCCGGACAGAACGTATATGTATGCCGCGATGGGGCAAACAAATGCAGGACGCTATCTTATTGTTTTCTTTATATATAAAAAGATAGGCGTGCATTTATTCTGTCAGCACGGAATAGGACCGACAGAGAACGGAGGAAATATGGGTGATAAGAGCTCTATTTCAAAGGCACAATCTTGCCGCAGAATTCGAGGCGGGCATTCTATCCGAGATGACATATTATGCATTGGACCGCAAACTCTCAGAAGAGGTCCGATCCATTGCAAGAAAGCGAGGTGTTTCGGTGGATACATTGCCAACTCCATGGGTGCAGGAGAAGTTGCAGCAAATATCTTGATGCAACTTGATCGAAAAACAGTCATTTCCGGAGGAATGGATTGTGTGGCGAATAGTATCTATGTGATCCGTTGGCGTGGCAGGCAAGCATACCGGAGATGATTGGCATGATCGGACACGTTCATGCAACCAGATCATGCACTGCTCTGCGAACGATTTCTGACTCTGGAGCGGGTTTGAGGCGTGGTGGCGGCTCTGCATAGCGATATTCTGAGGAAGACTTTTATAGGGGTTGATTGTGTGTTCAATATGATCAAAAAGATTCTATTGATGGCGATCGTACTCACCGGGCTGGTACTATCCGGCTGCATCGAAGATGGTGTGCGGACGGCTGATGATAATAATAATACTACCACAGACGCGCCCGCGAACGTGACTGATAATGTTACCGCGAATGATTCTGAGCCTGTAGAGGGCCGGAGCGTCTCGATACCGCTCGAGAGACCGCCGTTTATCGAGGGCAAGTAACGCTTAAGTACGATTGATTCATACGTGTCAGATGTGATATTTTATGGATAAACGACACACTTCAATGAGGTTTGTTGCGTTTCTTGGTGTTGCTTTGTTATTTGCCGGGAGCGCATGTGCCGCAGTGGATTTTCCTGCGGATGAGGCTGGGATAAGTGCTTATGTGCAAGCTAAATCGAGCGTTGATCTGAATGATGCGAAAGGCGCTTTTGCGACGATTGAGCGCGAGACTGATGACTACATAATAGGCACGGTTGAACTGGCGAAGCACACAGAAGAGCAGTATCCGCATGTGTATGTGAGTACTGACGGCTGGGTTGTTGCGTACTATCCGAATGACCGACCATCGAGCTGGATACTGCCATGGGCGGATTATGC
>JAUVEF010000014.1 GCA_030594905.1 Methanosarcinales archaeon | reverse complement strand
CGGCATCAACCTTCTGAGAAATGGTTACTTTAGTTCCGCACAGGCTCGATCACGAGTAGATCTTTCTGATCAGCGATAACTTTCAGGATGTCAACAGCCGCCACAAGTTCTGACTTACCTGTCGCCTCGATGATTATATGTGCGGACGACTCCGCCTCGATCTCAGGCATCGCGACGGAGATATCCGTGACCTCTGCAAATCCGGTGCGGTCGATGCGGTCAATCGTGTCCATGATGTCGGTGTGTATGATATGCCCGATCAGGATCACCGACTCCCGTTCGATCAGCGGGCTTTCATTGATCTTTGCAATGTCGATGCCGTTCTTCCCGAGCGCATCGATGAGCGACCTGTGATTATGTTCATCGATCTCAAATACAATCTGCACCGGAATCTTGCCACGCGACGTTCTCTGGTCACGATGATGCACGATGCTGATGATGTTGCCACCAAGTGTGGAGAGTGGCGTGAGTGCCGCCAGAAGTTGTCCGGGTTTGTCCTGCAGTTCGAGGGTTGCTGCAATTCGCATTGTGGTAGAATATGGCGCTTTGGTATAATAATCTTGGCTCACATCGACGGTGGCTCACAGCCCCGAAAGCCTTAAATATCAACACATCTCTGGATGAATCATGGTTGTACTACTGCAAACACCAATCGAATTGTCTGATTACACACTCATGATCGGACTTGTCATACTCGTATATGCGGTTCTGGCTATCCGATTCACCAAAGTCCATGTGGCGCTGCTTTCGACGCTGGGATTCTCCGCGGTCTACGTGCTGATGCTTATGGCAAATATTATTTAGCTCTTCAGGAGCTTTTGGGAACTTCGCAGTTCTTCTGTATTCAGATTGATCGATATCTCGGCTATATCCGCGCCATATTCGGCGATCCTTCGCAGGCTCTCGAGGATGAAGCTGATGTCCGTCATATCACAATCTATATTATTTTCTTTGCCAATTGAGATCCCCATTGCAACGACCTTCTCCGCATCCGTGATGACCTCGTTCGCTTCTTTCATATCCTTTCCGGAAAGCGAGGTTATCGCTCGCGTAAAGACGTCGTGTGCCATATCACCCATTTTGCAAATCCGGTCAATGTTATCGACACTACAGTCCAATTTAATGATGGTTCTCGCTATCTTTTCGGCGTGATCGCCAATTCGCTCCATACTCTTCGCAATCAGCCGGTATCCAAGACATTCTCTCGGATGCGCCAGTCCGATCTTTTCAGACAGCTGCACATCCTCAATCGCAGCCTTTAACTGCCTGACGATCAGGAGATAGAAGCGATCAACCTCATCATCCCTCTGAATAATATCCTGCGCAAGGTCGGTATCGTTGTCGCGGAGCGCCTGCATTGCATCCGCCTGCATCGAGGAAATGATTCTGGACATGCTCTGCATCGTCTTTGTCAGCGGTAGATCATGGTAATTTAGCAGACTCTGGAGGATCAGTTCGTTCTGTGACTCTTCTATCACCTCAAGTCCGATCAGCCGCTTTCGCACGGCATCTTTGATCCATTTCCGGTCAGACGCATCGAACCCCTTTTGCGAAATCAGTTTTATGATGTCATACCCAACCAGATAATGAGCGATCAGTATTCTGAGGTTATTCTCGGGGCTTTCGTCAGGAAACAGCTTGATGGTCGTCTCATACATCTGTTCCTTAGTTTTTGGCGCTGTAGTCATCAGTAGTGACCGGTCCAACTGAGGAGTTATAAAAACCTCGTCGCCGGGATTTATTCCAACTTCTCTTACCCATTTGATCGGCAGCGATATAATGAGCGTTGAACCGCCGGTTAATTGTACTTTTCTCTTCTCTGTGGTCATGGCAGGCACCGTCGTCGAATGCATTGCAGTATGCATATCTATATATACATATATGCATAACACCACCCGCGCACAGGTGGTCAGGATATATGCATGGCATATATAGCAAGTCCGGGTTGTATATATGTGTTTGTGTGACTATATACCACATCCCGGATATCTGCGATACCAATATGTACCATGATACCCGATTAGCAGAGCATGATCACACCTGATCAGGTTGAACATGTTGGATTGCTCGCACGCATAACATTAAGCGGCGACGAAAAGAAGAGGTATGCAGAGCAGTTGAACGACATACTCGACTATTTTGAGAAGATTGATGAACTGGAGACTGAGGTCGAGCCAACATACCATGTACTCGCACTAAACAACATATTCAGGGAAGACGCCGCGTCTGAATCGTTGAACCAGGTTGAGTCGCTTGCAAATGCGCCAAAAGAGAAGGATGGTTACTTTAAGGCGCCAAGAATTATGTAGCTATGTTAGCGCAGATTCCGGAGGGTGTGTGGCAACCGGTAACTATCAAAAACCATGGACCCCCAATCAGGAGATAAATAGTCTCCCGAAGAAAAGGGGAATAGAAATCCGATGAAAAAGGATTTAGTCAATCTCAAATACACACCCGTCAGAATCCGGAGAACGAACCGGAAAATATACCGCCAGATACTTCGGGAATCTGAAAACATAGATCAGGGGAATTTCAATGCAATTGCGATAAAAGACTTTGCACGTCTGTTTGAATTGTACGATCTCCATTTCTTCGACGGGTATTTTCATAACGAGTATAATGGAAAGATTTTTTTCCGTTTATCGGAAAGAATGACCAAAGCGGGCGGAAAAATCGCGTACGCGAAAGGCACCGACGTCTATACGATCTATTTATCAACGGCATTGATCTTCCAGACGTTTGGGAGCGTTACGCGAGAGGTAGCTGTAAACGGAATCGTGTGCCAGGACCGGCTGGAAGCAACGATGCGCATCCTTGAGCATGAGATCATCCACCTACTGGAGCTGGTGTTTTTTGATTCTACAAGCTGTTCCAAGCCCCGTTTCAAACAACTGAGCCATAACATCTTCAGCCATACAGAGGTCACTCACCGATTGGTGACTCAGGCGGAACTCGCCCAGGAGCAGCACAATCTGAAAATAGGATCTAAAGTCTCGTTCGAATACGGCGGGGAGACATATCGCGGAATCATATCTCGCATAACCAAGCGTGCCACTGTTATGGTCAAGAATCGTGCCGGAGACTTCCGAGATCTTCGGGGAGATCGGTGCAGCAAGTACTATATTCCCCTTGAGAATCTGACGCATGTACGCTCAAAGCATGCCAGACGATAAACAGTTGGAAGTATAATTTGTGCCATCCATAAATGCCGTTATTCATGACAAAATCGTACTTATTCGAGTATTTTGTGGATATTTACATATAAAACTACGAGATTTCATGAGATTAACACAGAAATATTGTGGAAATCGGTGTAATCGTGTGGTTCCTACCACCCGTTAACCGGAGCAGGCATATAAAATCCGCCTTTTCGATTTCAGGTAACCTCGTCCACGCCAAATTCGATCTTGAAAGCCGTCCCCGCGCCCGCACCATGAATGATCGACAGAGACCCATGCAACTGATCTTCCGCAAGAATCCGCACCAGACGAAGCCCAAACGATTTGGTCGCATTGATATCGAACCCGTCCGGCAATCCAACGCCATCGTCGCTTACTGTCAGACTGATCTTGCCATTCTCCGGCACAACAATGCTGATCTCAACTGCCCCTTCGGCTCTGCTAACGAAAGCATGTTTCAGAACGTTTGCCAACAGTTCGTTGATGATTAACCCGACAGGCACTGCAATGGATATCGGGAAGGGGTAATCAACTACATTAACGATTGGAGTGATCTTTGTGTCCCGAACCATGTAACACTGGAACAGTTGCTTCAGCAGCGTATTTACAAACGCCCGCATATTTATTTCTGATAAATCACTATTTCCATATAATTGAAAATGAATAAGAGCCATAGTATTTATTCGGTTCATGGATTCGGTGAGTACATCCTTCGCGCTTTGGTCGTTGGTAGCACGCGCCTGCATACTGAGTAGACTCGCTACGACCTGGAGGTTGTTCTTTACGCGGTGATGAATCTCCTGCAACATGACCTCTTTCTCATGTAGCGACTTTCGTATCTGATCTTCCGCCTGCTTTCGCTCGGTGATGTCACGGGCGATCGCCAGAGAGAGTGTTCTGCCACTAATTTCAAAGAAATTCCCGGTAACCTCTACAGGCAGAAATGTTCCATCTTTTTTCCGCTGGTTCATCTCAAACGTCGATTCTTTTACCATCCTATTGCGAACTTTCCGAAATTCCCCTTGTCCGGTGGGTTCGGCATCGATTTCGCTGATGCTCAGTCCTAATAACTCTTCCCTGCCGTATCCAAGCGAATTGCAAGCCGCCTTGTTGACATTCACGAACCGTCCCACCTCGTCAGTTAGGAATATGGCGTCTTTAGCAGTCTCAAAGAGCACCCGGTACCTCGCCTCACTCTCTTTGAGTGCGTCCACAGCGCTGCTGTGTTTCTCTTCCAGTTCTATACTATGGAGTGCAAACGATATGTCCGAAGCAGCTTCTTCAAGGAGACCTTTCGCCTCATCGTCGGCGGCAAAATCAGGTGAGAGCGATACGGCGATCAGCCCGAAGAACTTTCCTGCATGTTCGAGACGGGCGATCGCGGCGTCGTTGCCAGAATATGCGCCCGCGAGAGGGCAACCCCCACATACATGGGACCGACTTATGACGGTGAATCGATCATCCCGTATGAGTGCGTTTTTGATGCATGGCGGGGGATTGTCACTTACCGCACAGTCACAGAAACGAGAGAAATCTTCCTCAAAACCAGATCCTGTGACCGCGGCGAAGGTTTCATGATCCTGCGAAAGTGCGAGCCACGCAGCATCGTACCCTTGGGCTTCTATCAAAGCATCACATGCGCTCTTAATAAGCTTATTTCGATCCTTCTCGACCACGATCAACTGATTGACATTTCTGATAGCTTTAAGCATGCTGTTCAGGTGCCTGATGCGCTCTTCAGCGGCTCTACGCTCAGTTATGTCCTCCGCTGCGCAGATCACATACTCAACATCTCCGCCGCTATTCAGTTTTGGTGTCTTTGTGATAGATAGCAGACGTGCCTCCTCTCTGCTATTCTTAGCCCACACCTCCGTACGAACCTGTTTTTTCCCATCAAAGACTTTTCGGTTACTTTCAATGCAAATATCGTATTCTTCCCTGCCAATCAGATCGTATATACTCTTATCCTCAAGATCTTCCTTTTCTCTCCCAAAAAATTCAGCGCATGCTCGGTTTACTGCCCCGTAGGTGTCCACACCAGTCAGGTACCATATCTGGGTCTCGATGTTGTCGAGCAGTAGCCTCTGCTCTTCAGTCTTCCTGCGCTCCATCTGAACCCGGAACGTCTGTGCAACTATCCGGACCAAACCGCCTTCCTTCTCCAGTTCGCCGCATATTCGGATTATCTCTTCTCCGGTGTAGCCCGCCTTATCTTCAAGTGCTGCGGCATTTATTTTTTTGTTTACAAGCTCTCTGGCTGCATCTATACCAATACTCTGCGCATAAGTGTCTACCAGTTCACTTTTCCTCATTTTCATCGCATATCTCTTTCTCTGCACCATTCCCTAAACTATTCTATGCACTATGTGGTACTGCTGCCATCTGGCAGGAGCAGGACAACAGACGTGGTGTTGTGAAAGCCGCTGAACTGTCCAGGCTCCAGGCGAAGCTCGCCATACGTCTCCCAGCCCAGAATAGGGACTCCGGGCAGAACTTTCTTGAAACGGTCCACAGCTTCATGGAATCTGCCACCAAGCATCAACTGCCTAACTGCGCAGTCAAAAACAAGCATTCCTGCAAATTCAAAGTAACCTGCATTCTCAGCAGACTCTTTTGCTAATACGGCAGCACCTTCCGCGGCGTTGATCTGGTTTTCCTGATCGCTGCCATCCATAATTCGAAAAATAGATCCTTCAGTGATCCCACAGGTAAAATTGAGAGCGCCGTCATCGTTTATACTAACGGGCCATCGTATCTTGTACTGACCTTCCTTTTCAGTCGCAAGACCAAGTGAGTAATTGGTGAAAAACTGCGCAATCTCCGCCGGATCAACAAGTTTTTCTACGTCCACACCCCTATTCCGGGAGATTTCGGCGGTTTCTTCCTTCCACACATCCCATGCAGGGGCATCATTGATTTCATGGAGCACGTTTGCCTGCGCCCTCGTCACCTTGAGTGCCCGACTTATAGGAGTGTGCCCATGCTTAACACCGGTGAAGAGTGGCATCTTCGATGCAAACAAGCAGACACTGAGCGCATCGGTGGCAACACGATCGTCACAGAAGACAAAAGTCTCTTTCATCTTGAAATCATCGCCCGCCATACCACCAACGATTCTCATCTTCCGGTCAAGAATATACGAGGCGAGCAGCGCGACCTCCTCGCCCACGCCAGATAGGCCATCAATCATGACGATTGCAGTCATATATGGATGGTCTACCACCTCATCGGGCAGTTTTGCTGCAATTTCCTTCACTGCAGATTCCGGATCCCCGGTTACACCTTCTGCCATGGCAGTGAAGATTTTAATCTCGTCTGACGAGAGTAAACCCACAGCAACGCTTCCGCTTTCAATTCTCCTTTCGGTAAACTCTCCTGCTGAAGAAGCTCCAATCAAAAGCGCATCGCCGGTGACTTTCCTCACCGCACCCACAACTTCCCGAGGATCGTACTCGCTTGAGGAATATATAACAGATAAATCGATCCTGCTGCCCCCTAATTCCTCTTTTGCTTGCATTGCGGCTTCTCTGGCTACCGCCGCAGCGCCACCAGTTCCAATGCATAGTCCAGTTGCTAATTTTGTTGGCATGATATTCCAGTCCCACTTCCAGAGTTCTCTCTTCAGTGTTTGGGTTGCAGTTACTTAATGGTTGCGATTCTTCGAAAAGCTTCCGAAACCCGAACGCTCTCGGAAAAGAGATCGGTTCGAGCGTGATGCCACGCCCCATACACCGCAGGAGTTATCAAAGCCGTACAGAGAGTACATTCTTATCCGCACAGTTGAAATATGATATCCGAATGACAGTAAACCAGCGGGTCACGCAGACCGTTGAGGACTCACACATCATATATACGCAGCACACTGATAAGACCACAAGAACGATCGATTACGATTATAAGCGGTGCTGCGGCTGCGGCGTCTGCGTCGATATCTGCCCGACAGACGCACTCGAACTCGGCGACATGCAGGCTATCGGGACCGGATTGGATGCACCGCCCGTGCTCCTTGATCCGGATAAATGCTCATTCTGCGGGATGTGCGCAGCATTCTGCCCAACAAAATCAGTTAAAATGGATATCGATGGGGCGGATTCCCTGAAACGGGAATGCTATCCACATATCGAGCCAAAAGCGCAGGCGAATGAAAACTGCCGTCCGTGCAGCCTCTGTGAGCCAGTATGCAGCTCGGATGCGATCAAAGTCGAATACACGTTTCCGAAGAAAGAGGAGATCCTACCCTTCAGAGAGGGGATAACCGGCGAGATCGAGATCGATCCTGAAAAATGCAACTTCTGCGGCATCTGCGCATATTTCTGTGATGCATTCATACTGATTCCAAAGGAAAAGGATGAAATAACCCCGATCAATCCGGTACCATTCGAAAACATCCTTATCGACGAAGACAATTGTGATTACTGCATGTTCTGTGAGGATATCTGCCCGGAAGACGCGATAAAGGTCAAGGGCACGAGAGATGTGAATGTGCCCACGCCCCGCGTATCAGGTACGCTTTCTGTCAGCGACGACTGTGTGGCATGTGGCTGGTGCAAAAGCGTCTGCCCTTACGAGGGTATCGACGTTTTCAAGCCGTTTGAAGGGGAAATCCGGCTGATCGAAAACCATCTCGAGAAATGCGACCCGCTTGGCTGCCATGCGTGCTTCAATGTCTGCCCTGCGAATGCGTGGTATGTTCCCCCGGATAAAAAAATCGAGATTGTGCCGGACCTATGCACCTTCTGCGGCGCATGTGTGAACGCATGTTGGCTCAATGCGATCACGGTTGGTCGGACAGCGGTTGCGCATACGCCATCATGTGACGCCGCATGGAGCACGGAGTGGGAGCGAAGCATCGATTGCATCGTTTCAGGAGAGCGGATGCGCCCCGATCACGCACATGTGATTGCTGCGGACGTTCCAGAGCGGGAGGTAGTCCCAGTACCCGCGATACCGGTCATCGATCCTGCCCTGCTTGAAAAAACGCAAGAGCGGATCGATCAGATCCTGCCGGTGCTTGCCAACGCAAAGACCCGGAGAGCGTGGGAGATTGCTTGAAGGGTTAGGATTATGGCATATATCTCAAGTCGTCACCATGTATAGGACCATACGTGCATCAAGCGCGTTTACATAGCCATTTTTATCCATATCCGCTCCTGGCATATATTCCCCGCGAACCGCGATCCCGAGTACGATCACAACATCAGCACGAGTGATGTCGCCATCGTGATTCAGGTCGCCACGGGCGGCGTTTATAGTCACTGTGCGGTTCGATGAGTGTTCTCTGCTATCATCGTCTGTCACGGTCAGATTTACGTTGTAATCGCCTTTTGAAGTGTATGAATACGTGGCGATCTTCTCTGATGTGGTTATCATGTTTCCGTCACCAAAGTCCCATCTGTAGTCGGTTATGTTTCCATCGGAGTCCGTGGAGTCAGATGCGTCGAATGTCACTATTTCACCTGCAAGCGGATGTTCCGGCGAATAGGTGAAGTTTGCGGTCGGCGGCTGGTTTTCTGCCGCGGGCAAACGCATTATGTGAACCGTAAAATCGGAGACCGGCTGCGGACCAATGCAGGGTCGAGTAGTACACTCAGGATAAGCGGTGGCTTCTCCCGAATGAAATGTGATGCTGATGCGATATTCCGCGCCGCTGTGCGTACAGTTCTGTCCCGAATACAATCGATAGCGGTCCACCTCTTCATGGCCGGTTCTGTTGACGATGGTTACGCAAGTATAATCTGCCACGCAGTTACACCCACCACAATCAGAACAATTGGGCGTACTGTCGTATTCCAGCGTATAGTCACCAGATAATGGTGGGTTGGGGGGTTTCTGGAAATAAGGTTCCAGAAAATTAGGATCGCCGTATATATCGGTTATGATCTTCTCTGTACTCGATTTCATCTTCCCGAGACCGATGGCCCAACCAGAAATCTCCGGAAAGCCAAGTATCTCCACATAATCCCCTACAGCAACCTCATCAGCCGCGTCGTTATTCGGGAATTTCCATTTTGTCGTGGCGTTGCTTGACTGCCATTCAGTAGATACCCATTTGTGTGTTGTTTCGACTTCAAAAGTATTATCTCCGATATCTTTTTCGATCACGGTCCCCAGGTATCCTTCCGGATAAAATACCGCAGATGCAGGTCCTGCAAAAATGCCGGAAAGCGCGAATGCCACACAGAACCAGACCATATAGTGTTGTATATTTCTATTCATTATAATTTTACCCATACTAATCACCGGCATACAGTCCAAGCACTGCCTTTCTGACGGGAAATCGCCCCGAGCAGTGCCCCGTATGCACATCAAGATAGAACCCATCGTATAATAAACCTTTTCGCGCCCCATAACTGGCGGTTGGTCCGTGAGCGGAGTTTACGTATGACTTGCGTGCCATTGGGTTGCATTAATAAGTGACCCCACCTGAGATGAAAAACCATGCAGCTAACAATTAATCACGAGATCAAATACCAGCCGGGTACCCAGAGGGTTCTCGACTACGAGACAACGCTTTCCAATGTTGAGAAACTCCTTCCTGATATCGGAGTGACCGAACTTACAGACATCACGCATCTTGACAGGGTCGGGATTCCTGTGATTGCGGCAAATAGACCAAGTGCGGGTTGTGGTGCGATAACTGTGTACTCAGGCAAGGGCGCAACTCCCATTCATGCGAGGATATCTGCGATAATGGAGTCTGTTGAGCGATGTTTTGCCGAGATACCAGAAACAAATGCTGATTTCAAAGATAAAACGTTTAATACAGATAACCTCATCGATTCTTATGAAAACCTGGGGGGGAAAAATGCGATCGACCCTGAAACACTGTTTCTCCCTGAACCGCTTCCTGACAACACGAAACTCGAATGGACCCCCGGGTGGGACCTGCTAAGTGAGAGCGAGATGCTTGTGCCGTCCAACGCTGTATACCACCCCTACACCCGCGGAATGTTCCTATTTCGCAGCAACACAAACGGGCTTGCTTCTGGCAACACCATCGAGGAAGCCATCGTGCACGGGTTGCTCGAGGTGATCGAGCGGGACGCCCTGAGCATAACCGAATATTCACGGAACACGGGCAGGGAGGTTATTCTGCATGAAGATGACGGCGTGGTCTACGATCTGAAAAACACGTTTGAAGAGGCTGGCATCCCTGTAAAATTATGGCTTCTGCCATCAGTGACAGAGATAGCGGTCGTGGTTGCTGTGCTCGACGATATCAAGACCTGTGACCCAACGATGCTGGTGATGGGCGCGGGCGCGTATCTCAACCCGACACACGCAGTGTATCGTGCGCTTACAGAGGCTGCGCAGTTCAGGCTTTCGCAGATATCAGGTGCACGGGAGGATGTGCAGAATCGGACAGGATTTGTCAAGGGTGCCGGGTACGATCGCATGAAAAGGATGAACAAATTCTGGTATGCGGACGGTGAGACGATTGAGCTTGCAAAGATTCCTGACATCTCGTCAAACACACCTGCAAAGGATATCGAGGCGATTACGGAAAGACTCCGCAATGTAGCACCATACGCGATCGTCGTTGACATGTCCCAGCCATGGATTGATGTACCTGTGGTTCGGACGATCATCCCGACCTTTGAACTGTATACCGTGGACCGCGATCGAATCGGCAGCCGTGCAATAGCGGCGCGAAAAGAGCGGGGGCAAACGGCTATGTGTGCAAGGTGGGATGCAAGACGTCACAGACGGATGAAGAAAAGTGCAGGCAATCAGTGACCAGGGTCTTCTGTCATCGAAGTATATCAGATCCACCATTGCACGCAACTTGAAATTCGCAGCGATATGTGCCCGAATTTCCAAGTTGTCATCAACTACAATTGCAGCATGTTGGCTGGTTGATCACAAATCCACGACTTCCCCCATTCTCAACAAAATCGATCACGATGCTTCTGAGCGACGGTTCGATTTTTTGATCGATGAACGTGCTTATTCCGTTGAGATCGAGCACAACATCACGGTCACGCTGGAGATCGCCAAGTTCAAGACCGTAAGTCACACCCCGGTCGCTCATCCCTGCCACGTAGATGCGAAGACCATAATCAGCGCGGTTTACCCTGTTTTCTGCTTCGAGGATGGTTTTTAGCTCGTTTATTGCGGGTTTGGTAATCGATACCACGGCTTTCACCAACTTGGTGCTAATCTCGATGGACAATGACGGGCTCGAAGGGATTTGAACCCTTGGCGAATGGGTTAAGAGCCCACCGCTCTGCCTGACTGAGCTACGAGCCCATAGGATGTGCTATTATCGTTCGGGGTATATAAGTTTGGTGCTCGAGTCTCGCAGCAGGTGATCTGCCAGAACGATGGCAACCATCGCCTCGGCAACCGGTACAATCCTGGGCGGGATTGTCGGGTCGTGGCGCCCTTTTATCACAATCTCTGCCCCATCCATCGTCCGCAGATCGACAGTCTTCTGGGGCATGGCTATGGACGGCGTTGGCTTGACCGCGATCCTGCACACGATGGGGGCACCGGTCGCAAGTCCACCGAGGATGCCGCCCGCATTGTTCGTTTCAGGCGTCACGTCCCCATCAGGGTCAGAAATCCCGAATGCGTCGTTCATTTCACTTCCCCTCATCCCCGCACACCGAAAGCCAGCTCCGATCTCGATGCCTTTCACCGCGCCGATGCCCATCAGGGCTTTTGCGAGATCCGCATCAAGCTTATCAAAGACCGGTTCCCCGATGCCAGCCGGAACGCTGGTTGCTATGATCTCGACGATGCCGCCAATACTATCACCGGATTCACGCGCACTGCGTACCAGTTCGAGCATTGCAGCGCCAGCATCAGGATCAATACACCGAAGCTGCGACTCCTCGATCCGTTGTTTCATCTCGGAAACTTTGTGCGCATCATATACCGCAGATGGCGCAATCCCTGCCTCAGCGCTCCGGATTCCACCAAGTTCGATGACGTGTGCGATCACGTCGATGCCACGCTCGGCAAGTATCTTTCTGGCAACCGCTCCTGCAGCTACTCGTCCAACGGTTTCACGTGCAGACGCGCGCCCGCCGCCGCGATAATCCCTAATCCCGTACTTGACCTCATAAGGATAATCCGCATGTCCGGGGCGTGGCGTGTACCGCAACTCATCGTAAGGAGATGAATCAACGTTTTTGTTCCGGACGATCATCGAAATTGGAGTGCCGGTTGTTTTTCCCTCGAAAACCCCTGAAAGGATGGTGACAATGTCCGCTTCCTTCCGGGGCGTCGAAATATCGCTCTGTCCGGGACGGCGACGGTCGAGATCCTTCTGGACATCTGCCTCTGCAAGCGGCATACCCGGCGGGCAGCCATCGACAACGACACCGACCGCGGGTCCGTGGCTCTCACCCCATGTTGTTATGCGAAATATCGTTCCAAATGTGTTTCCTGACATTTTTATCACCCGTCCCAGCCGCGGCGACCCGCGGTTTTGAGTCATGGGGCATTCCACGATTAAGATGTAAGTATACTTCACACCACCACAACTTGAGCTTTTTCAAATCGGTTGATACCCAATTCGTGGGATTCGTCCATTCGCGTAATTCGTGATAAAATCACTAATTCAGATGAATATCGCGAATTACACGAATCTACGCCAACATAATC
>JAUVEF010000161.1 GCA_030594905.1 Methanosarcinales archaeon | reverse complement strand
GTGGTCAGGAATCCAAGACACGACCGGGCAGCAAATAGGAAGTCGCCCACTTATACGACCCCCATCTCCGAGAGGCGGGTTGGCAGATACGTGTCAGTCACGAAATCCAGACCCTTCCCGGCAAACGCCTGCTGCTCGGATTTCTTCCCGAGTTTGAGCTGGAGATTGATCTGTTCCTTCCAGTACTCGGTATCGAATCTCGGATCGGTGAGTTCGCTCTTCAGGGCGGCGATGTCCTGATCTGTCAGTTTATCAGTGGAGAGCGAGTACTCCACGATGTCTGACGGTTGCACGCCAAGAAATAGCGCCTTCGGTGCCGCAAGATACTCAGAGAGGTGCGCACTCTTGATCGATCCGTAAGCAACGCTTGCATATATCCGGTAACTCCATGGATCGCCGTCCGTGAAGACGACGACAGGGAGTGATAACTCCTCACTCATGCGTTTTACCATGCGGCGGGTGCTGCGTGCTGGCTGACCCTTCAGGTGCACCAGAATCGCATTATACTCCTCATCGAACCCGTTTTCGATTAATCTGGCGTACATACCGCCAGTCTCAATCGCAACAACGAGCTTTGCATCGTGATCCTTGAATTTGACATTGTCCACACTGAACGGGATCTGGTAGCCGCTCTCGCCGACGTCCTCCTGACAATGGATGGGGCGATCGCCTCGTTTTGTCTTTTCGGTTATGCTAATCGGTCCGAACATCGTTGCCCCGTCCTCCTCGGGTCGGATATGGAAGTCCTCACGCTGCAGAGTGGTCATGATCTCAAGATCCTCGATCAGCCTGTCGCTCTCCGATTGTTGCTTGAATTTTGCGATATCCCAGTTCTCTGATATGTAATAGAGTTCTCGGAGTGTGGATCCACGATTTTGCCTTAGATGCTCGGTTATCAGCAGTTCTATCGAATACGCCATCTTCAGCAAGTGGTACGCACCTTTGACCGTCTTTGCGCTCCTCATGCTGGTCTGATCGCCGTATACCCAGACCTCGCTCTTCTCGTTGTACTCGATATTCTTCTTCGTTCTCGTGGATATCTCAACGCTCGGGATCGTTCCGTTCTCGAACTGGTCGTAGAGGTCTTCTATCATCCCAAGCAGCGTCTTCTCTGCGATGTGATTCTCTATCATGCTATCAAAACTTCTCCCAATGGGTAGTTTTTTAGGTTGTCAACTTATCAGGTGTTATATATTTCGTTAACTTCGGAAAAACTGGTTGCTCTTCCTTTGTTTTTTGGAATGGGAAATACCGATCATTGTGTTAAATCATCTGTCTTGTATTCCATCTCATTTTATAATCTTTAGCCGTTTTAAATCTCGGTCAGTCCATTTAGCCTGCTTTTCGACCATCGATTTCAATGTTTTTGGAGGAAAAGTATCGCCTGGACCATGAAAGGAAACCGTGACTTTTCTTCCATCAGGATGATTGTATCTTTGGTGGCTCCCCGTTTGAGACCGAAAATAGAATCCATCACGAGAAAGAGCGGAGATAATTTCTCTGGCAGTTATGCTTCGCAACTTGCTATAATCAATCGGCATCAGGCGGTTACCATCACTCTTGGTTCAGAGAAAATCCGAACTTCATCTTCCGATGCTTCGGGCATGGGTCCCCCGTCTTCGATTAATTCTTCTATTATTACATCAACTACTTCTTTTATATTTTTTAATGCTTCTTCTTTGGTATATCCCCATGTAGCACCCCCAATATCCTCGAGGGCAGGGCAGCAAGCATGCCACCGACCGTGGTCCGGTTCGACCACTACTCTGAAAAGATAAGTTCTCGTTTCTGTTTCACCTTTGCTCATGGTTATGTTGTTTACCTCGCGTTCACGCCACATATACGTTTCGATTGTTCAGTAGCCCCGCGGAAAGTGTTCATACCACCTTTCCAAGATCCTCCGGATAATTCACATTCAAAAACGTGCGCAGATCAGGATCGAACCTGCGCAGCGACTCTGTTGGTACAAAAACCGCCCGACTGAGAAGGGATATTGCTGAACGGACGGTACGCTCCCCGCTTTCCGTAACACTCTGGCACGCAGGTATCATCGGTCTGCCATACACGGCATGGAGCGTCTCAAGCATCCCATTAGAGTGTCTCGGGATTGCGGCATCGCCCCCACGTTCCTCTGCGCACCCAAAGAGTGCATCAACGACGTCAGGATTGACGTGAGGCAGATCACATGCAAGACAGACCGAACACTCTGATTTTGATGCGAGCAGTCCTGCAAGAATTCCTGCAATCGGTCCGTATCCGACAACCGAATCGTAAACGACCATCAAATCGTCAGGGATCGTTTCTGTGATGCACACCCCCTGTTCCGGATCACGGGCCGCGATAATAATCTCGTCCACAACCAGTGACACCTGCTGAATCACCCTCCTGATCATGGGCACGCCATCAATTGTGAGCATCGCTTTGTCGCTTCCGAAACGGGCACTTCTACCGCCGCACAGGATGATTGCTGTTCTCATAATTAATATTTGCCTACCCGCTGATTGATATCCACCGTCTGACCGTTTTGTTGCCATTTCCAAACAAAGCACCTGTTTCATTTATGGCTACCGTCCGGGAAAAGGGCGGCGGTTGAGGTGACGGTTGTTTATAGGTCATCCGTGATTTCGCGATACATAAGGCTAACGATCAATATGCTGCAACACCTGCATAAACCGTATTTTTCGGGGATTCGAAAAGCTCACTTTGCTCAACTCCGCTTAACCCTGTCGTTCGATGTGGATTTTTCGTTTCATTAAACTTCATATTAAACTGTCCGAATACATCCAATCTACCACAAACGAAGGGGATATCGCCGTACTCCACAAAGATTTGTACACTACCTGATTACCAGAGGGCCTAAATACACTACCCGCACTTTTCCCCATTTGATATCCGAAACCGAAAGGTTTTTGTACGATGTAGACTCCCAATATCGCCAGACAATACAATGATGAGAAACATTTTTCTGGGGTTTATCAGAATACACATCCTGCATCATGCATACGAGGGCGAGATCTTTGGATTGGAGATGATGGACGAACTAAGAAGTCATGGTTACGTGATAAGTTCCGGAACTCTCTACCCCATACTTCATTCGTTGGAGAGAGACGGCTACCTGACAAGAAGAGACGAAGTCGTCAGTGGAAAGGTGAGGAAATACTACAGAATAACTGAAAAGGGAATTCATGCTCTATATGATGCGAAAAAGAAGATTAGGGAACTTGTGGCGGAGGTAATGTGAAGCGAGCTAAACATTTCCAAACCCGTCTGATGAAGGGCGTCGGCGCTAATGTCGCTATCCTTGGTCTGGTCAGTCTGTTTACTGATCTGGGTAGTCAGATGGTCTTTCCATTGATTCCGCTATTTTTGACAACTACTCTTGGCGCCAGTATGTTGGTAGTTGGTTTGATCGAAGGTTCTGCTGAAACGGTTGCCAGTCTGTTAAAAGTCTTCTCTGGTTACTGGTCCGATCGGATTAAACGGAGAAAACCATTCGTCCTCGCCGGTTACGGACTTTCTTCGCTCTCAAAACCTCTCTTCGCCTTCGCTTATACGTGGCAGGCTGTCTTTTGGGTCAGGATTGTTGAGAGGGTGGGGAAAGGTATCAGGAGCGCACCCAGGGACGCGATTATAGCCGAGTCCTGCACCGATGATGTCAGAGGAAAGGCGTACGGCATTCACAGGGCTATGGATGGAACAGGTTCAATTCTCGGAGCTGTTCTGGCTTTTTTCCTCCTTTTTTCACTTGGTTATAGGGATGTTTTCTTGCTGGCTGCCGTACCATCGTTGATCGCGGTTCTG
>JAUVEF010000118.1 GCA_030594905.1 Methanosarcinales archaeon | reverse complement strand
ACATTTACTGAATTTAGTAATACTTCATGTTGCTAATATTACATAAAGTATTATGATATAGAAAGAGGTGAAATGAATGATAGAACATGTTGAACCCGTTAAAGTGCAGATGCAGCTTGATGAGCTCGATCTCACCGGTATTGACAAGATAGCCGAAGACGCTGTGGACTTCATAAACACCGGTGAGATGAATGTGAGACAGGCATCATCTTGGGCTATCCACCATCTTGAAGATCAATGGGGATTTCCGTCGCTCAACACGCTGTATCACCAGATGGTTGACCGGTTAGAGAACAACTTCGAAGCAAAGCGAGAACTGGTTACATACATTCAGAAGTGGTGAATCCTCCGTATGGGTGTGTCGATCAATTCGGCACATCCGCTATTTTTTTCTATCTGATGTGGCACTGTTACGGTAAGTGATAGCACCTCACAAAATGCGATGGTCAATTTTGTAGCATTCTCATAAACGTATAAATCTTCGTTGTATATCTTGTTTAAAATCCGCAGCAGAATGCGAATATACAAATTACGCGAATGTAGGATATACTACCAGCTATCACATATAATCAAAAAACTAATCCGGGGCGACATGCCAGTGAGCACGCCATGCCCCGGATACATAACACATTATTCAAGTTTCGAGATCGCACTCTCGGTCCAGACTATGAGCCTACCTGCGTGCGTGCCCGGGGCGAGCATTTCGGTATTCAATCGGTCATAGGTCGTGATATCCACGCCAGAAATGTTGCGTGCGGCTTTCTCGATGCCGTGATAATCGGATGCCACGATCAAGACGCTCTTTGGCTTCTTGTATTTCCTGCCTCTGAGTTTTCCTCTGCCTGCCCTGATCTTCTTTCCGTCCTTGGCACGAACCACATCAGCCCAGACGCTGATCGACTCTAGCACCTTGCAGACCTCGGAGGTCTTTGTCAGGCTCTCGAACGCATCCTCAACGATGATCGGAAGCTTGACATCCGCTTCGACCCGGTGTCCTCTGGCAGCGACAAGCTCGGGATTGGTTGTGGCAGCGATCGCCGATCTGATAGCAAGCCTTCGCTCCTTCCGATTGATCTTCTCGGTCCAGTCCTTCTCCGCTTTTGGCGGATGCGCTCTCCTGCCGCCCTTTGCCTGCGGAACTCGTGCAGCCTGGTTGGAATTTACGAGCCTCGGTATCTGCGCTATGCCCCTGCCAGAACCAAGAGACCGCGCAGAGGTTCTCATGCCCGCGTACGCGCTCACACCATACGGCTGCCTTCGGTTCGCCTGCGCAGCAACAACCGCTCTCTTGATGATATCCGGACGATACATCTCAGAAAATACGCCCGGAAGCTCAATCTCCCGTAAAGGACTTCCTGATAAACTTAACACATTGCTCTTCATTTTAATCATCCTTGCTTGGACTGTGTGCTGATGTGCGTGATCACCGGAGCGTCCCACGCCGGTTTTTCACGTATGCAGTGCCTCATCCGGATCAATCGCTTCGATGGTCCCGGAACGCTCCCCTGCAGCATCACGTACCCGTTCCTGATGATGCCATAGTTTATGAATCCACCATCTGGCGTTACTTCTGCGCCATCAGCCCCGATCTTCAATATGCGTTTGTTGTATTCGGTGCGCTGATAATAGCCGGTCTGCCCCATCAGCGGCACAGTTCTGCGGACATAAGACGGTTTCCACGGACCAAGGTTTCCTATGTGGCGCTTCTTTCCGGTTCGGCTGTGCTTGCCCTTCTGGAGCTGCACACCCCATCGCTTCACAGGACCCTGCGTCCCTTTTCCGGTGGTGATCGCCACGACATCGATGAAAGCGCCCTCGTTGAATATGTCCGTGATATTGTACTCCATGCCAAGAAGGGATTTTGCATGTTCGAACCGTGCGACAGCGTCTCCACCAGCAACCATGGTCTCCATATAGTCAGGTGTCTTCTTTGGAACTCCGGTGATGCTTTTTGGCATAGCCTGTACGATCATCCGGATCTCGTCCACAATGCCTTCCTCAAGAGCACCTTCGATACTGCTGTAATCTCCCCCTTCCCTCACTTCTGAGAGCATTTTAAGCCCGTAATGTTCATCACGGGAATAAGCGTGTATTGCGATGGCGCGCATCGGCGGAGTCTCGATGATCGTTACTGGCATCGATATCTCCATGCCCGATGTCAGACGTTTCGGGTGGTCATCGACCATCGCCACATGGGTCATCCCAACTTTGTACCCGGCAAAACTCTGTATTTTAGGTTCTGTTCCGTTTTTGGTCCACGATCTGATCCGTGCAACCGGTTTCTTTGCTTTTTTCCTCGGACTGAATGCAAGTGACCCTCGTCGTGGTCTGTGTATCGTTGGCATTTATCAAACCTCTTCTCAAAAGCATCGCTGTATGCTGTATTAAACCTATGTCATGTAAGACCTTAAAACATGAACCGCCGGAACCAAAACCGCCCGGGATCTGGAAAAACCGCGGGCTGGTGCCAGGCAAAGTCCATGTCTCAGTCTGCCGGGTTACCATTGTCCAGGTCATCGGGCATCCACCCCCAAAAATATCAGAGAAAGATTTTCCGGATCCCCTCCGGCGTCAACAGAATAAAATTGTGATCCCGGGCATAATCAACCGCCTTTTGAGTAAAACCCGATCTTGAGACGACCATAAATTGCTCCACTCTCGCACCATCATTCCATCTTACATATTGTGACTTATCCCGCAAATCCTCAAGAACGCTTGCCCCGGTCTCACGATTCTGCCATTTGCATTCGCAGAAGACGATCTCAGCGGTGTTCTCATTCAGTGCCACGATATCGATCTCCTTGTCCTTGTGCCACCACCTTCCAATGCTGGTAAATTGCCGCCCTTCCGAAAAGATGTCAAGATGCGGGAAAAGGTCGATCATGATCATTTCGAACTTTTTCCCGAGATAATTAGGGAATTCTTTCCGGATCATCCCGGCAACTGCGGCTGAATTGCCCCTCTCAAGTTCAGAGAGATTGGTATATACGAACCTGAACCAGAAATCAAAAAAATTGTCCTTTATATACATTTGGCACGATCCATGCCGGGAGGCGTGGGGATAGCAGCGACGATACGCCGGGTGGCAGGATGTGAACTCGGGACGTGGCAGCAGATCAACTTCATCGATCCGGGCAACCGCCCAAGTAACCGGAAATTGCTCGTACAGATCGTCGGGAAATGATCCACGTGGCATTCTTCGGATCGATCGAGATGGGATGTGTTTTGCGAAACCCAGTCTCGAGGGACTGCCACACCATCGGGTGCTGATAAGCCCCACTCGCGAGGGGTTTTATATATGGTGAGTTCTGATTATCAAGTATGGGGCGAGGAGAACTCTACCGCGATCGATGCACGAGTTTGCTGCTGGCTGAGTACATGCAAGACCGTTGTGCAGCCAGACCGAATGCAGAAACGCTATGTACAGGCTCTGTACTTAAGTCCGGGGTTTGGTGACTTAAGATGGGGGAGAGTAAAATGGAAACAGTAGATGTTTTCAATAAAACCTTGAAATGGATAGAAGAAAATTATTCAAAGTATACTTTTTTTCTTGAGAGAGATGTTGTTTGGACTTTTCAAAATAAAGTACAGCAGATAATTTCAGAAAATAACTTGCCTTTGAAGGTATTCAACGATTATTCTATCCTTAAAGGGAAAAGACGGGGCTTATCAGCAGATATTGTGATACTTAATGAAAATAACCAAGTAGAACTAGCTATTGAATTTAAATATGAGCCTGACCATAAGCGTGGTAAAGAGCCAAAGCGTAATATTTGGCCAACAAAACTATATCCTTCTGTAGTGTTTTGGGGGAAGGAAGGGGTATTAAAAGATGTGAAGAGGTGCGAAGAATTCATCGATAAAGGTGTAGCTACGGCGGCAGTCACTATTTTTATCGATGAAGGCGGACTGTTTAGACATAGAAACCCACCCTCTGGAACTGAATGGATTGACTGGGACTCTGATGGTAAGCAAAAAATATCGATACTTATCGGACGTTTTGGAGGGGTATAATATAGTCAACAACCGTGGATGCCCCGCAATTCATTGCGGGGTGGGAGGGCTGGGACGAGTATGCAAAGTCTTTGCGAGGTGGGGCGATCAGGGTCATATCCAAGTACAGCATCTACCACCCCATGTTCAGAATATCTGAAAACATATGAATCCCTGGCACACATAATACAACAACCCCCGCCCCCGGGAAAAAACTAATACCCCCGCGCCCCCTGCTATCTTCACATAAGCAATGAAAGAAATCATCATCAAAGGAGCACGGGAACACAACCTCAAAGACATCACGGTAACGCTCCCCCGGGACAAATTGATCGTGATAACCGGCGTCTCAGGCTCAGGCAAATCGACGCTTGCATTCGACACGATCTATGCCGAGGGGCAGCGGCGATACGTCGAGTCGCTCTCCGCGTACGCCCGCCAGTTTCTGGGTCTGATGAGCAAGCCTGACGTCGATACTATCGAAGGGCTTTCTCCCGCGATCTCTATCGAGCAGAAGACGACCTCCAAGAACCCGCGGAGCACCGTTGGCACCG
>JAUVEF010000020.1 GCA_030594905.1 Methanosarcinales archaeon | reverse complement strand
GAGGCGTTAAACGTGGGTGGGGAGTTTATCAGTGAATATGTCTGGGCTACTATCTGCACGGGAAAGCGGAAAATGGAAGTCTATTATCGAGCAAAGGATCAGGATGTCACCGTATTGATAAAAGAATTTGGTTATGAGCTGAATGATGAGGTTAAACCTCTCAGGGGGGATATCTGGAAAACCTAAAATGGGGTACGATGTATTGACCCTAAATCCACAAATGAGGGTAACCAATGTATTGACCCTTTTTGGTAACCAATGTATTGACCCTTACCAGCTAATCACAAGATTACACTGATTTTCACGAGAAAATATGAGGGAGGGGTATGAAATGCAAACATATCACTGATATTTTATAGATACCACTATCTTCTTGTGTTACTCTCGCGTCAATTTCGTGGTTTTTTCGCATCAGCTAAACACATACGTTATATGTTTCCAGCAAAATTTGGTTTTCCCGGCTTCGTTTACGCGTTAACCTTCCCCCCAATGATCTTCAGCGCGTACCGCAACCCCTCCTGCAGCGTCCGCCTTGTCACGAGTCCTGAAGTATCCACGCCAAGGTCAACTAGCGTATGCGCAGACTCAGGTCGCACTCCTGTGACGATGCATGTCGCGCCGAGCAGTTGCGCGGCTCTGACAATCTTGATCAGTTGACCCGTCACGTACGTGTCAATCTCATGAACGCCTGTCACGTCCAGTATCACGACGTCAGACTGTGTCTTTGTGATCTCAGTCAGAAGCGTCTCCATGATTGTCGCAATCCTGTGTTCATCGATCATTCCGATGAGCGGCAGCGCAAGGATCCCGTCCCAGACCGCAACAACCGGCGCAGAGAGCGACTCCTGCGAGATTCTCAGTTTATCCACGAGTTCCTTTAAGTACTCCTCTGACTCTACAAGTTTTTCCGTCCGCTCCTCGACCTGCGACTCAAGGCGCATATTAGACTCCTCCAGTTCCATCCTTGATCTCTTGATCTCGCAGATCATCTCGTCAAATGATCTTGAGAGATCTCCAATATCATCTTCCGCATCGGTCCCGACTTTGTGATCCAGGTCCCCGCGCTTTACCTCTTCAACGCCCATGGAGAGATTTAAAAGTGGTCTTGTTATCCTTCCGGTGAGCACCATGGAAACTGCGATGCCTATGATCAAAAGAAGCGCAATGATACACATCGTTGCGCGCGTCAACTCGGCAAGCGGTGCAAGCGCTTCTTCCCCATCCATCTCTGCAACCAGCACCCAAGCCATCCCGGATATGCGCTTGTGAACCTGGAGAACCTCGATACCCCGATAATCCGTGGTCAAGACTGCGGCATGTCCGCAATCCGACCAGTCCATGTGAATGACCTCACTGGCTTTTGTCTTTAAAATTGCACCCCCGACAAACCTCGAGGGTGTTATCATGTAGCCATCACCGTTTACGATGTATATCTCCCCGGTTTCACCAAGACCTGTTTTCTCTGTTGTGATCGCAAATAATTCTTTTTCCGCGTCGAAATTTACCACCAAAACTCCTGAAAATTCGCCGTTTAACAGGATCGGTGCTGATACGCTGATAACAGTTTTTCCGGTGAATATGGATGTGTGAAGGTCTCCTACGTATACGTGGGTCTTCCCTTCCAGAAAGATGTTGCTGGTACTCCGATCAAGCCCGACATCCGCCTGACTGGATGCGATCACGGTACCATTTTTGTCCAGTACGCGGATCCTTGAAATCTCATCATGACTCTCATGTACACTTTTCATCCTCCGGTTAACCTGCTCCATTCTCCATGTATACTCCTTGCTCTCATCTACCACGTCCCTAAATGAATTTCCTGACGCGAGCATCTCGGTAAGCTTGTTATATCCGGTTAAAACCGTCTCAATATGATCTGCTCTCGACTGCGCAGTCGATTCCAGATGAACGTAGACTCCTTGTTTAAGCATATCCCCTGTGATGCTCTGGCTGACTACGATTGTGGCAACGCCTGTTACCATGATAAGCGCGATTGTGATTGCAAATATCCTCATCTGTATCTTCATCCGCCCAGCCCTCCGATCAACTTCGAATCCGGAACACTACAAACCATTATTTCCCTGCATCCAACCGGTCTATCGCGTACCTGAGTCCTTCCTGCATATCCACCATCGTGGTAAGATCGTCGAGATCGACACCCAGATGAACCATCGTCTGCGCAATATCCGGACCGATGCCCGTGATCACGCATTCTGCGCCAAGCATCCTCGATGCGCTCACGATCTTCAATAAATGGCTCGTCACATTGGTATCGACCGAATGCACCCCTGTTATATCGAGTATGATGATCTCTGACTGGGTCGCAACGACTTTCTCAAGCATGACCTCGGTTATAGTCTGCGCCCTCTTGCTGTCGATTGACCCGATCAGGGGAAGCGCAAGCACCTGATCCCATATCTGGACAACTGGTGTCGATAGCTCATCCTGCGCTGCCCTGAGTTGACCTGCAAGCGATGTGAGTTCCTCTTCTCGCGTCACTGCTTCGGTCACGTCTTTTATCGTCAGGAGTGCCCCGATGTACACCCCTTCCAAATGCACGCCAGTGGCTGAAAAATCAAGATTACTGTCACCGACCTCAAATGACATCTTGACCACATCTTCAGAACCTGATCTAAACTGGTCAAGAACATCGATCAGGTTCTGGCTCAGTGACTCCGGATGACACGCAAAAACATCCTTTCCAACGAGATCTTTCGGGAGGTTTAGCATGGCCTCCGCACGGTCGTTTACAAACTCGATTGTGTGGTCTACGCCTACAAAGATTGTGCCCTCGGCAATGCACGCAAGTATCGCCTCCAGTTTATTGTTATCCAATACTATCACCTATTTTGTGCTTTGGCAATGTAAAATAAAACGTACTCCCTACCCCAATCTCACTCTCAGCCCAGATCTTGCCGCCGTGCATCACTATATACCCTTTCGCAAGCGTAAGCCCGATTCCGATCCGGTCACAGTTTCGGGTGAGCGTCGCATCAACCATAAAGAAGCGGTCAAAGATTTTTGGCAGATTCTTCTTTGAAATTCCAACACCATCATCGCCAATCGTTACAATGATATCATTTCCGCGATCGTCCACGTAAATTCGGATATTTCCATTAATCCCCATATAATATACCGCATTGAACACAATGTTGTCCAAAACGCGTATGACCTTCTGTTGATCACAGTCGATCGCCAACGACCTCGAGATGTTCACGTCAATCGTATGGTTCTTTTCGGCGATCAATGCCTGATGTCGCGCAAGAACCTCGCTTACGACATCGTACAACCGCACAGGGGCATAGTTGAGCGTCAATATGCCCGCATCAAGGTCTGCGAGGTCGAGCATGTCGTCAATCAACAATTTGAGTTTATTTGCATTGACTTTTACATTGTAGATATAACGCTTCTGCTTATCCGTGAAATTTGTAGACCGAGCCTCGAGCAGATCATTGAACCCGATGACCGCGGCAAGCGGTGTGCGCATCTCATGTGCGACCACGTTGATGAAATCCACCTTCATCCGCTCCAGTTCTTTCTGCCCGGTCACCTCGTTTGAAATCTCTACGACCAGCCGGCTGCCATCAGGTAGGTGGAGTGGCGCAGCCGATATCTCAAATGTCCGCCCGTCTTTATCGGTAGCTGTGTATCGGAACTGGGCATCACCTCTGTGGAGGATTGCCTCAACGCCACAGATTTCACATGGCTCACATCGTCCGGAAAACACTTCATAGCACTTCTTGCCAACACCATTACCGAACATCCGGATCAGGAACTCATTCATGTATACGACTTCATAGTTCTCGTTTTCGATTGTCACGCCAGCAGGCATATTCAGAAGCAGCAGTTCAAGCTCTTCCTTGCTATAATCTACCGAATCTACCGAGTCACTGACTTTTGCAGGAATCCCCATAGTCCACCATAATATCATTATAAAGAAAAGTACATAAACGTTGAGGTCAATTCGGGGAGATTTTGCGTCCCCCGTACCGATCCAGGGACACTTGTCCAGAAAATAACTCCGGTCTTCCACGGAAAAATTAGGGTCCGCTGATTCAGGTTTCGGCTCTCGATGCTTACAGCACAATCAGCCTCTTATCAATCGCCTTTATCTCGCCTTTCCATCCCCCCAGGCATCACTGATGACAACGTCCGGTTTCTACAACACCTTTGCCCCACCAATATGCGGATCCCTGCAACGGTTGCAACCCCACCAGAGATGTGGATCATATCGACCCGCATCGAGGAGGAAATCCACCCTATCGCATTGCCAAATGCCCATACGGTGGCTGCCACAATGCCAAGCCATATCAGCGCATCCGCAACGTCGTGAGTAAGTATGTTCCTTTGTTGTCACGATCAACTCTCTGATATGTATTGATAGTAACTATCTACCAAATACCGCTGCCGCATAATACGCCCCAAAGCAGAGAAGAAACACGCCGCATCCTGCCAGGAATGTGTGGTATGTGCGATCAGACATCAGTTTCCCGCCGCTGCCAGATATCATCGAAACAGAGACATACCAGACCAGATCGGCGATCCAGTGTCCGATAATGAAGAGCAAGGCTGCAACAACGCCAATCCTGAGCCCGTCCAGGATCATGCTGTTTCCAATGGTCAGCCACCAGACAAGGAAGTACGGGTTTGACACCGATGTCAGAGCACCTGCGACAACCGGACTGCCAGTGACGCCACCTTTCACGTCAAACGTGGCATTCCTTGACGAGCGTATCGTCATCATCCCGAAGATAATTAGAGCCCCGCCCCCCACAAGCGACACAGCATCAAAGACTATGTCATTTGCAATCGAGAATCCAAGCAATATTACGCCGCAGATCAGGACTTCGACCGCCGCATGTCCAAGCACGATCAAAGGACCCGCAGTCCAGCCCCTCCGAAGTGACGCCTCGATGGTCGCAAAGAGCATCGGTCCGGGTACGGCTGCCCCGGTAAGCCCGATGAGAAACCCAATTGCAAGCAGCTCGATCATGCGCCATCTGCCAATCGGTCATGCACCGTCGGGCTTTGCACGGAGGCGTGCGGCATGTTCGATCCGCTGGTCGATCAGCGCCACAGTCCCGATGTCAGACCTTGCATAGAGGTCGCCGCGTATCGCAGAAAGTCCGTGTGCTGCGATCTTCTCTGCATCCACAATCACCTGTGCAATCCCAACGACCGCAATCGCCCGAGATCCGGTGGTGTACACCTGCCCCCCATCTTCATAAACGCTCGAATAAAAGAGCGTAGCATCCCCGGTATCGCCGATCTCGATGACCGCGTCCTTCACAGGGTTCTCGGGGTAGCCTGCCGGGACCAGATACTTGCAGACGGTCGCAAAGCGCTCGAATCCAACATCCAGGTCAGAGAGCGACTCATCCGCGACCGCCTGTAAGATGTCTGTGAAATCGGTTTTAAGTAGCGGGAGCACATTCATCACCTCAGGATCGCCGAATCGTGCATTAAACTCAATTACCATGATTCCCTTTGCGGTCAACATGAACTGACCGTACAATATGCCTTTGTATGCGCAAGCATCATCCCTGATCTTTTCAATGACATCGCGCATAATCTCTTTCGCAGCCTCGTAGTCTTGTTCCTGCATGAACGGCAGTAGGTCGCCTGCGGCAGAATAAGAGCCCATGCTTCCAGTATTTGGTCCCTTGTCGCCGTCGTAAGCGCGTTTGTAATCCTGCACAGCCGGTGCAAACGCAAGCGTCTTGCCATCGGTGAATGCCTGCACAGTAAACTCCTCGCCCTCAAGATTTTCCTCAATTATAACCGGTCCATCCTGTAGAACCTCGGAAGCGTACTCCTTTGCGCCGTTTATGTCGGGAAAATGATCTCCCATCACCCGGACACCTTTTCCGCCAGTAAGCCCGGTTGGTTTCACGACAACGTTGCCAAGTTTCTCGATGAACTCGTGTGCTCCTGCATCATCGCCCTGCTCGAAGACCTCAAAGACCGGGCACCCACTGATATTGTGTCTGCGCATGAACCTGCGAGCCCACGCTTTGTCAAGCTCGATCTGCGCAGGCGCGAATTTCGGTCCGAAGCACGGAAACCCCTCGGCTTCGAGCGCGTCCGCAAGTCCGATCGCAAGCGGCGCCTCGGGACCGATCACAACAAAATCGACGCTCTTTGATCTTGCATAAGGGAGAACCTCCTCGACGGTCTCCTTTGCAATCAGGTAGTCCCTGCACAATCCCGCGACCCCGGGGTTCTTCTTGCTCATAACCGCATACAGATCAGAACTGCGGCTGCCGCGTGCGATCGTCTCTGCAATCACATGCTCTCTGCCTCCGCCGCCAATGAGTAATATCTTCATGCTTCCGGAGTTTGGGTGAATGCCGCATAAGAGTTTTGCCGGAGCCTCGCCCATGTTTTGCGAAGACCGTTATGCGCTTGCAAGCCCCCTCCGGCAAAGGTTTATCTTCATGCCCCCCCGATTTCAGTTGATGGAAAAAAATGCGCAGCAGCCAAAACTTCCACAGAAGTCACACTTCAGTGAGTGGTACAACGAGCTGCTCGCTGCGGCAGAGATCATGGATGTCAGATACCCGGTCAAGGGTCTGTATGTGTGGCACCCATTTGGATTTTCATTACGAAATAAGATTTACTCGATCATACGTGAACTCCTGGACAAAGACGGTCACGAAGAGGCGTTGTTCCCGCTTTTAATCCCTGAAAATGAGTTTATGAAGGAAGCAGAGCACATAAAGGGATTTGAAGATGAGGTTTACTGGGTCACGCACGGAGGCGTTACGCCACTGGACGTGAAACTCGCGCTAAGACCTACAAGCGAGACCGCAATCTATCCGATGTACAAGCTCTGGATCAGGTCACATGCGGACATGCCGCTTAAGCTCTACCAGATCGTGAACACCTTCCGGTACGAGACCAAGCACACGCGTCCGCTCATCCGCCTGCGTGAGATCACGTCGTTTAAGGAGGCACACACCGTGCATACCGACTGGGACGATGCGGCGAAACACGTAGATCGGGCAATCGAGCTTTATCAGGAGTTTTACATGAGGCTTGGGGTCCCGACCGTCGTTTCAAAGCGCCCTTCGTGGGATAAGTTCCCTGGCGCGGATTACACGCTTGCAGTCGATACCCTGATGCCTGACGGCAAGGTTTTGCAGATAGGGACGGCGCATCATCTCGCAGACAACTTTGCAAAGACATTCGGGATCACTTATGAGGATCCAACCGGCGAGCAGATACATGCGCACCAGACTTGCTACGGCATATCCGAACGATCCGTGGCTGCCGTGATAAGCGTGCATGGCGATGATCGCGGGCTTGTGCTGCCTCCCGAGGTCGCACCTGTGCAGGTGGTGATTGTGCCGATCCTGTTTGGCGACCACGATGTGAATGAGAATGTACTGGAGACGTGCAGGTCCCTCTGTGACCAGTTCACCGATAAGGGGCTTCGTGTCAGGATCGATGATAGTGAGGATCGTCCGGGTGCAAAATACTACCGGTGGGAACTGCAGGGCGTTCCGATACGAGTCGAGCTTGGACCAAGAGACCTCGCCCAGAACTCATGCATGTTGGTGCGCAGGGACACAGCAGAGAAACGATCAGTGTCGATCGACTTGATATCCAACGAAGTGCAAGGATGTATGAACGCAGTGGTAACTGATATGTACCACGCCGCCAGAGATGCGTTAGACTCGAGAATCTTTGACTGCGAGACACTGGAAGATGTATCAGAGAGAACAGCTAACGGGATTGCACGGATATGCTGGTGTCTTGACGATGATTGCGGGCGAGAGATGGAAGATGTGACTGGAGTCCACATACTTGGGATACCGGTTGAGCCACAGGGAAAGACCGGACCGTGTCCGATCTGCGGAAAAGATGGGATCCCGGTGCTGATGGCTCGAACATATTGAAAACAAAGTGAGGGATTGATATTAAACTGAAAAAGCGATCTGTTTTGCGGAAAGTAAACAGAAATAGGGATGTTAATGGTGTTGAATCAGTAGATAACCCGGAACAGCCAGCGCAGTCGGCGCAGCCGGTACAACCAGCACATGAGAGTGCGGGTTTGAATTCAGAGTCAGAGAACACGGGCATATTTGTGCTCCCTGGCGATTCGATAGGTGCGACTGAGGAGTTCCGTGCTGGTGATCAGACGTATGAGAGTGCAGGCAATATCTATGCAACCGTCACAGGAACGGTTAAAATCAATACTAAAGACCGAACCATCTCTATAATCTCAAGTACAAGTACCCCACCGGTCCTCCAGCGAGGAGACGTAGTTATCGGGCAGGTTACCGGGCTGCGGGACTCACTCGTACTTGTGACGATTGCCGGTGTGAGCGGAGTTGTTGATCGGGCTATTCCTAATGTGGGATCTGCCGTAATCCATGTATCCAACATCAAGAAGGCGTATGTCAAGGATATCTCGCGTGAGTTTGGATTATTCGACATCGTGAAGGCGAGAATCAGTGATCTTATGAACATGCGTCTTGACACGGCAGAACCTGAACTGGGCGTCATGAAAGCGCTCTGCTCAAGATGCAGGACCGCGATGACAAAGAACGGTTCCAAACTGGTGTGTCCGGAGTGCAACCAGGTAGAAACAAGGAAAATGTCCACGGAGTATAGAACAGGCGCCATCTGAGCAAGTGTCAGAGAGGGAGAGAGATTAGATATAAAGGACGAACTCACTCGACGAAAAATTGAATAAAGCCATCGTAAGGATCGATTCGTTGGATGATTTTGAAAAAGTTGAATTTGTTATTCAGTACGGTTCGTCTGTGAACAGTACGATGACAAAAGACTCAGATATCGATCTGGCGATCTACTATGATGGCAAAGACGACAGTGAATTATCTCGATACAGATTTAAACTACTTTCCAATCTTTTCAATGGTATTTACGATATTCAAATCTTTCGACAGCTCCCCCGGTACATAAGAACAGAAGTTCTAAAAGGAAATACGATCTACTGCAAAGACCGAATTTTTTTATACGGTGTTGCGCGGCAGACAATAGAAGAATTTGACGCATTTAAACACGGGTACTACGACTATATCGGAGAGAGGCGCCTCGCATGAGGACGAGCCTTATACGAACAAAAGTAAAAGAGATAGAAGAGAGTCGTCAGGTGATAGAAGAGCATCTACCAGAGGATATTGAAGATTTTTTATCGCTTGGGATAATCAAAGATAGAATCTATAAAAGACTGGAATTTTGTATAGAAAACGTTTTTGACATATCTGCAGTCCTGAACGCAGATTACAATCTTGGGATTCCAGGCAGCGATGAAGATATTGTAGACAATTTAATCTGAAATGAGATATTGCCTGAAGATATGACAGAGAAATTGGGATCCATGAAAGGGTTTAGAAACATCATGATTCACAGATACGGAAAAATCGATGATAATCTTGCTTTTAATATAATATCAGAACATCTCGATGATTTTTATGAATTTATATCTCTGATCAACGACGTGATTTTCCGAAATGATTTCGCCATTGGCGGAGCAACCCGATAAAACCCCTCACATCGACACGTTCTTATTGTATAACAATCATGTGATAGTAAAATACAAACTAATAATAGAAACAGGAGTAACAAAAAATGGATAATTTATTATATCTTGCACCTGCAGCAGGCATTCTCAGCCTGATATTTGCAGGTCTGTTCGCACGCACGGTCCTGAAGCAGCCAACCGGCACAAAAGAGATGCGAGAGATTGCATCTGCGATTCAGGAGGGTGCGATGGCGTATCTGAACAGGCAGTACAAAACGGTTGCGATCGTTGCGATCATTCTGGCTGCTGCGATCGCTTTTCTGCTTGATGACGGAGTAAAGATTGCAACCGGGTTCCTTGCTGGCGCAGTAGCCTCTGCCGCGGCAGGATACATCGGCATGAACGTCTCGGTTCGCGCAAACGTGAGAACCGCAAATGCAGCGAAAGGCGGAGTTGAGAAAGCACTCTCCATTGCATTCAAAGGCGGCGCTGTGACCGGGCTTGCCGTGGTCGGTCTAGCACTACTTGGCACGAGCGGGTTTTACATATTATACGGAGGAGTTCCTGAGAACGCCAATCTGATCATCGGCTTTGCGTTCGGTGCGAGCCTGATCAGCCTCTTTGCACGGGTCGGAGGCGGCATCTACACAAAGGCAGCAGATGTCGGCGCAGATCTCGTTGGTAAGGTAGAAGCAGGCATCCCCGAGGACGATCCGAGAAATGCGGCTGTGATTGCTGATAACGTCGGCGATAACGTCGGTGACTGCGCTGGAATGGGCGCAGACCTCTTTGAGACTTATGTGGTGACTTCGCTTGCCGCAATGCTTCTTGGTGCGCTCGTGATAGGTGAGTACCCCAATGCAGTCACATACCCACTGATGCTCGGTGCGGCTGCGATCATTGCATCGATCATTGCAGTCTTCTGCGTCAGACTCGGCAAGGATGGGAAGATCATGCGTGCGCTGTACAAGGGTGTTGCAGCCGCGGCACTGCTCAGCATTGTTGCGTTCTATTACATCACAGACCTGCTGATGGATGGCGATATCAGGTTCTTTTATGCAACACTCGTCGGGATTGTGATCATGGTTTTGATCGTGATCATTACCGAATATTACACCGCGGTCACATTCAGACCTGTTAAGACGGTTGCTCGCGCATCAGAGACCGGTGCAGGTACAAACATCATTTCAGGTCTCGCAATCGGTCTTGAAAGCACTGTAATGCCGGTGATTGTGATCTGTGCTGGCATACTGGTCTCATTCTTTGTGGTTGGCGGACTGGACGATGCAGCCATCGGCGTGTACGGCATTGCTCTTGCGGCGGTCGCGATGCTCTCAACGACCGGGATCATCGTTGCACTCGATTCGTACGGACCGATCACAGACAACGCAGGCGGCATCGCAGAGATGGCTGCGCTTCCATCAAGCACCAGGGATGTGACCGATCAACTC
>JAUVEF010000172.1 GCA_030594905.1 Methanosarcinales archaeon | reverse complement strand
CCGCTTCTTCTTTTATGCTTATATGTGTCGGTATCTTTACACCGCTTCCCATGTTGAAGTCGCCTTTGGACTTCAATGAAACTACACATATCTTTGTATCGACTTCCCCTATTTCATCCGCAGTTGGGGCGAACCGAACAGTCACCTCTTTTGTTTGATGCGCCTTTAGTGAGAACGTCGGGTCGGATATTTGTATCCAGTCAATAGATTCATCTTCATTGTATATCCTAAACTCCATTTCCACGTCTTCAGGATTTGAGACTGTTAGTGTCTTCTGAACGTTTTCGCTGTTTCCTACCTCAACCACCATCTTCGCAGGATTTACGCCGATACCCATGCCATACACACAGGGTGTGAGGATCAACAAGTAACACAATAACGATATGATTCCGATTGTTCTTGATTTCATTTTCATCTTCAACCTCTACTTTTAAAATCTGATGTAAAAAAATAAAATGGCAGAGCCGTGTTAGATAGCTTCTGCCCAGAAGATTATCGTTCCTTCCATCTCACCAGAGCCAGTGAAATCGCCCGGAACACGCAGTTCAGTCGTCAGCGGAACATGTTTGTCCTTCGGGACCACCGTTTCAAACTCGTCCCATATAGACGCATCTATATAAAGACCTGCGGTATACAATCCGCTCGGATCAATGACTTCCACAGTAGTCTTCATGTCTTTTGATCCCCCATTCAGGATCGTGACAATTGCAGGATCGCTTGTATCACCCGGATCCAGTTCGCCAAAGTCGAGGTATGCGGGCTTTACAGAGAATTGAATCCCTGGTCGTATCGTTGCACACATTGTGATGGTGTTACCTTCTCGTATCTCGCCTTCCTCCATTTCCAGAAGCGTCACAGCCGCTGAATGAGTATTGCCGACGAATCCACCCGGCCCGGTATAATTCGCTCCGTGTGGCAACGTGTCGTTGTATTCGCCATCCCAATATGCAGTGTCACTGGCAGCACCAGCCGTTATCAGCCAGTCACAACTGATACTAAGTGGCAATGTCGCCTTACCTTCATCGTCACATATCGCACTCACCTTGGTCTCACTGTCCATGGTACCTGTTATCTGTATGGTACCGCCCGGCAGTGGTTCTCCACCCCACAGCACCTGGAACTCAAAGTCGCCGGCTCCGACTGTTGCAACGTCGTCAAGCGGAATAATCTCAAGAGGCTGTCCGGAGACACGATCCGCTTCGCTGAAGTCGCAGTTCGTACTCACAAACGCCTTGCTATACTTGTACGGCGTGGCGTACTGGATCACATGCCAGTCATCAGTCCAGTTGCTCTTGTCAATCTCACTCCAGTTCACGTCACCCGGGAACCACGTATATGGGTAATCGGGGCTGTCCGGTCTTGATCCGGGTCCGGTGTAGACTTTCCACCAGCATTCGTCTACATGTCGACCCAGAATCGTATACAAACCAACTTGATCCGCATCGAAACCGGCATGCCAGTATAAATCATCCTCGCCGGTTTTGTTAAGGGGCGTCTGTGCTCCTGCCGGATCCACCAGTTCTGCTGATACCTCAAAGGGGGGTGCACCTTCGCTTACGAAGTTGTGTCCTTCGGTCAGTCTGACATCGACTGCATCACCGAGATCTATGCACATAGCATCGATATCTACCCACGTCTGGTGGGCGCTCGTAATCCCAACAGCACCCAGCGCCACGCAAATCGTGGCAAATGCCACAAACAATTTACTACTATTCATATATTATTTGTCTCCTTGTTCTTATATTCAGGCAAACTTTGGTATTACTTAAATTTACCTTAGTAGCATGTAATATTAAATTACATGATATCGCTACGTATAACGTCATCTTATTTAAAGTTATTGTTAATTAGATATGTTAAATTATTAAGTATTAGATCAAAACTCTGGCGTTTCAGAATACAATTCAGCGTATTCAGAGGTTGTGGATGGCGTGGCTTTGTAACCATGCCGCATCCCGCATAACTATAAGACCCTGCAGGCACTGAAACAGATAAGTAACCACCATGGAACAGATCGTACTAATCAGTGGGAAAGGCAGCTCAGGGAAAACGCACGAGTTCATCCGGCGAAGGTTGTCCCTTGTTCCTGGCATGCCAGGCATCAACTCCGCGGACGGAGCGGTTCGGTGCGATAAAGAAGATAGGAGGGTGTGTGAATGAAGATCACGACAGTCTATGATAATGAAATATATCCGGGTCAGGATGCGTCTGCTACCAGACTTAAGAGCGAGTGGGGTTTTTCCTGCTTGATAGAGGTGTCCGGCGAGCAAATACTCTTTGACACCGGTGGAGACGGATCGATTTTGCTGCATAACATGGAAATGCTGGGGATCGACCCGGAAGACCCTGAAAAAATTGTCTTATCGCATGAACACTGGGATCATGTAGGTGGCATCCCGGATCTGCTTGAACTGAACCGCGATGCCGAAATATATCTTCTGGCATCGTTTTCCGAATCGTTCAAGAGCAAGATCAGAAATCCAGTGATCGAGGTGAATGGTCCGGCAGAGATCTGCGATCTGGTGCATACCACCGGAGAACTGGGTGGCGACATAAAGGAACAATCCCTGGCGCTGGAGACAGAAAACGGGATTGTTGTCGTCACAGGATGCGCACATCCAGGGATCCAAGAGATCATGGGCAAATCGTCAGAATTTGGGGAGATATACGGGATCGTGGGTGGATTTCATGGATTTTGCGATTATCCTGTGCTGAATGGCATGAAATTCCTTTCTCCGTGCCACTGCACCCAGCACCTCCGGGAGATCGCATCAAGCTTCCCGGATGAATACCAGAGAAACGGCGTCGGTAGGGTGTTTACTTTTGAATAATAGCGACAGCAGTACCACCAGTGGCAACAGCCCGAACAATAGCAGTAGCAACAGCGATATCTCATACATATTCGGTCCTGTGCCTTCCAGAAGGCTCGGAAGGTCCCTTGGAATCGACATCACGCCGTACAAGACCTGTACGTTCGATTGCATCTACTGCCAGCTCGGACGAACCACAGAGAAAACCGTGCAGAGAAGGGAATACGTACCGAAGGACCTGGTTCTCTCTGAACTGGAGGGATTTCTGGATAAAAACGAGGGAGATATCGATTGTATCACATTCGCAGGATCCGGTGAGCCTACGCTGCATTCGAAGATCGGTGAGATGATTGATGCGATCAAGACGATGACTGATACCCCAGTTGTAGTGATAACCAATGGTTCGCTCCTTTTTTTAGAGGATGTGCGAAAAGATCTCATGAATGCCGATCTCGTGCTGCCGTCGCTTGATGCCGCAACCACACCCTTGTTACGTGCTGTGGATCAGCCACATGAGAGCCTCAAAGTGGAGCAGATCATCGAAGGGCTCAGGATATTTAGAGAAGCGTTTGAAGGGAAGTTCTGGCTTGAGATTATGATTGTTAAGGGGCTGAACGACTCGGATGATGAGATCTCGGCGCTAATGGG
>JAUVEF010000051.1 GCA_030594905.1 Methanosarcinales archaeon | reverse complement strand
AGATAATTGACCATCTCGTAGATCTGTGCTTGATCCTATTGTTCCCGGTCGGTTTTTACCGGCTCTTTGCTATCATATTCGAATGTTCCATCCAGGACACTCTTGACAATTTTTTAAGTTTTTATCCGCGCTGTTTGGGGGACATAAGATGGAATCAACCAATAAGTATACAACCATAGTGGTACATATATCCATATAATGTGTAGCTTATGTACTGTTTCCGCGACGATCGTATTTAGATATATGATTGTGTCAAGCGTGTTGGTCATGGCATTCTATGGTGCTGCGTGGTCGAGCTTGCAGATGCGGGTTGCGGAGTGATGAGGCAGTTGGTCTGATAATAACGTCCCAAAGCCATTGGAAGAGGTGATCTTTTATGTCATAGCGTCTAACACTATACTCAGTGGTGGGTAAATTGGATTTACCACATGTATAGTGGGAGTGCTAAAAATGGTTACACAAGATCGTGCTACAAAGCGTTCGATTGATCCTGCAACTCAGTCCATGCTGCGGATCGCGGCGAAGCAGGGACGTGAGACTGCCTGGAAACGCCTGGCAGTTCAACAACCCATGTGCGGCTACGGCGAACTGGGCGTCTGCTGTCAGAACTGTACTATGGGACCATGTTACATCGAAGTATTCGAAAAGAATGGTCCCAAGAAAGGTGTCTGCGGTGCGACGGCTGATACCATCGTTGCTAGAAATCTACTGCGCATGATTGCAGCAGGCGCTGCAGCACACTCTGACCACGGACGCGACGTTGTCCACACTCTGCTTCTCACCGCAGAAGGAAGAAGCGGCGGTTATGCGATCAAGGATGAGGCGAAACTGGAAGCACTCGCAAGAGAGTATGACATAGAAGTGGAGGGCAGAACCAAGGAAGAGATCGCCCTTGATCTGGCATACGCCACTTATGCAGAGTTTGGCAACCAGGAGGGTCCGATACGCACCACCCGCCGAGCACCTGCGAAGCGTGTCGAACTATGGCAGAAACTTGGCGTTGATCCGCGCGGTGTTGACCGCGAGATCGTGGAGTCGATGCATCGCACACACATCGGCGTAGATAACGACTACATCAACCTGATCCTGCACGGACTCAGGACATCCATCGCCGATGGTTGGGGTGGCTCCATGATCGCAACCGAACTTACAGACATCCTTTTTGGAACTCCCGAGCCTGTCAGGGGCATATCCAACCTGGGTGTACTTGAGACTGATCAGGTGAACATCATTGCCCACGGGCATGAGCCCACCCTGTCTGAGATGATCGTCGAAGCAGCAGAAGACCCCGAGTTAATCGAACTTGCAAAGAAGCATGGCGCGGAAGGCATCAATGTGGTAGGTCTTTGCTGCAGCGGCAATGAACTACTCATGCGCCATGGCATCCCGATCGCCGGCGACTTCCTTCAGCAGGAATTAGCCATCATTACCGGGGCGGTGGAAGCGATGGTCGTAGATGTGCAATGTATTATGCCAGCCCTGCCAAAACTGGCTGAATGCTACCACACGAAGATCGTCTCCACGTCACCAAAAGCAAAGTTCCCGGGTGCAACACATATCGAGTTTTGTGAGGAGCAAGCTTATGAGATTGCTAAAGAAATCGTCCGAACCGCGGTGGATAACTACCCGTCCAGAAATCCCGAAATGGTAAACATTCCTGAAGAGACCGCGGAATGTATGGTTGGCTTCAGTGTGGAGGCGATTCTGAATGCTCTGGGTGGAAGCCTGGATCCGCTGCTTGATGCTGTAAAGGGCGGTGCGATCCGCGGCATTACCGGGGTTGTTGGATGTAACAACCCCAAGGTGCGCCACGGTTATGGGCATGTCACTCTTGTGAAGGAACTGATCAAGCACGATGTTCTGGTAGTAACCACAGGTTGCAACGCCATCGCATGTGCCACAGCAGGGCTTCTGTTGCCTGAGGCTGCGGAACAAGCGGGCGACGGGCTTAAAAGCGTCTGTGAGGCACTGGGCATCCCGCCAGTACTGCACATGGGCTCCTGTGTGGATAATAGTCGGATCCTGACTGCTCTCGCGGCTGTTGCAAACGCCTTGGGGGTTGACATCAGTCAACTTCCGGCAGCAGGCGCGGCTCCCGAATGGATGAGTGAAAAGGCAGTCTCTATTGGCACCTATTTCGTCTCATCGGGTGTCTTCACAGTGCTGGGTGTTGCTCCGCCGGTGCTTGGTAGCGCTAACGTGACAAAACTGCTGACCGAAGGTGCGGAGGATGTGATCGGGGCAGTGTTTGCTGTGGAGCCTGATCCTGCAAAGGCAGCTGTTCTCATACGGCAGCACATCGAGAATAAACGCAAGGCTCTGGGGTTGCCATCTGTTGATCCGGAAACAATCGTCGTGACACCGTCACAGCCTGCGGATTTGTAGCTTGTTTGGCAAGGAGTTCAACATAAGAACTTGAATATGCAGACTATAAAGAAAAGATATATGTACATATATAAAGAGGTTATAACATGGGAAAAGTAATAACAATACACTCCTATAGGGGGGGAACTGGAAAGACGTCGGTCGCAACAAATATTGCGGCTTGCCTGTCGCAGAGTGGAAAAGATACATGCCTGGTTGACATGGACTTCAGGGCGCCGAGCTTGAACACGATGTTTGACTACAAACCGGACCACTGGATAAACGACTATCTGGAAGGGCGGTGTGAACTCGATTCCGCGCTCGTGGACATGAGTTCCAAACTCGGTCTTGATGGCAAACTGCTTGTCGGCTTTGCAAATCCTGATGTGAACGCGGCGCGTGAGATGATGGAGAAGGGGAAGAAGTGGCATCTAACTGCCTTCCAAAGGCTTATGAAAGCAAAAGAGGATCTGCTTGGCAATGGTATGGACTACTTAATCCTCGACACGAGTCCAGGCATACATTATTCCGCGGTAAATGCAATCGTAGCGTCGGAAGATGTGGTAGTAGTAACTACAACATACAAGTCCGATCTCGACGGCATAAGCAATCTCATTAGCGGCATATATGAGCTCCTTGGGAAGAATTTAAGCATATTGGTGAACAAGGTTGCACCGGCGGTTGTTGCCACTGACGAGGGCAGTAAAGTTGGGAATTGGCTGGAAGACGAGTTCAAGCTGAATGTGATAGGACTGATACCTTGCTACTGCGAGGTGTTGAACTTCGCCGGAGTACTTGAGAAACCATCCCGTGCATTCGTGATAGAACAACCGGATCATCCGTTCGCAAAAGCTATTGTGGAGATAACACAGAAGCTTGAGTGATCAAACAAGAGGTGGACAAATGAAAGTTAAGGACCTTGGATTCTTTGGTAAATATGTGAGCGTAAATGCAGATGACCCCGTTTCAGAGGCTGCAAAAGAGATGGTACAGCACAGGGCACTGGATGTAATGGTAGTGGACGAGAGCAAGGAGGTAGTTGGGATCATAACTTACCGGAAGATACTGGAGGAAGTGGTGGCAAAGGGGCTGGATTCCAGCAAGGTGAAGAGCAAGGAGGCTGTTTCTACCAACTTTGAGACGATATCGGCAGAGGATGATGTAACTGACGCCATACTGAAATATACAAGATTTCAGATAGAAGTGGGAAGCGACATACCTGGTCTGATAGTTCTGGCAGATGGTAAGTTTGCGGGCGTTATTCCAATTGCAGATATGTATGCGGCAGCAAGTCCCCAGGCGTTATATCAATATTCGATGATGAAATAATGGCTCTAAATGAACCGGTAAGTCCCTCGAAAGAGATGAAATCACGTTCTAGGGACGTTTCTAAGATGTATTGCAAACGCAAAATGGGCAATCCCAGAGCTTGCCCGGGGGATTGCATGCAATGTATCATGGAATTCATGATGTTCCCTGCTGTTGAGGCGATGTAGGGATGGTCCTGTAGATCAACCACAACACTGCAAAAGAGAACTTTCCATGGTATTTCCAGGGATGCGGGGAGTTTTTGGGTTTCAGCGGAGATACGTGCCCTCCATACCCAAGCGACTCACCCGCCCCCATTTACGGGGGTGGCATGTTGGCATTCGTATGTGTTTAGCTGAGGCAAAGAAAACCACGAGATTGGTGGGGAAGGTGGTAGTATGTACAAGATATTAGTGCTATATTTGTATATCATATCCTGCCTCCGCACACTTTCTCGTGGAAATCTGCGTAATCATGTGGTTAGCTAAATACGTGCTGGTAGTCAAAGTGCATTCTCGTGCCGGGGCGACATAGTTATATATACCATAACGTGAAAATCTAAAAAAATGAGAGATAGATCTCTTGTGATTGGCGTTTGATCGATGATATCGGTGGGACTCATGTACATTAAGACACATACATTCGGTGAAACTTTGCTGGTTGCGATATGCGACCGCGAGTTGATCGGACAGACCCTCAGCGATGGTGCATTAACCCTTGAAGTATCTGAATTTTTTTACAAAGGCGAGATATCGACCCCAGCCGAAGTCATGAACATGCTGTCACATGCAACGAGCGCCAATCTCGTTGGCAGGCGAGCTATTGAACATGCACTTGAGGGCGGTTTCATAACAGAAGACAATATGCTCATAATCGATGGTGTGCCACATGCCCAGATGATGCGGGATGGTACGCTCGCTAAAGAGTATGAGTGACAGGACGTGATTGACATACCAGAAGAACCCGGCAGATCAGAAGAATCCAAAGAACCGAACAATGACGACAAAACCACCAAACAGTCATCCGATGCAAGGATTTCAAGCAAAAGCATCAACACCTGGGATGATATGGCACTGGTTAATGCGGTCATCGCAAAACATAAGCGGCTGCTCGATGCATATAGAGGCGAGTTCGAGGTTCTTGATCCAAAGGTGTCAGAACTGAAAGGGCAGTCAGGGGATGAGCGGGGCGAGCGGGACAAGATCAACGAGCAAGTTGCCGAATTGAAGGATAAGCGACAGCTGCTGTATCACCAGGCAAAACAACGTAGGATTGAGATGTTTGATCTGATCAATGCCAGCCAGAGCGCACGGAAGCACGAACAGGAGATGGCACGTCTGCAGAAAGACATCGAGACACTGGACTGGAAACTTCAGACAACGGTCATGGGTATCCGGAAGGAACGCGAGATCGTTGAAAAGATCAAGAAACTCTCCAAACGAATCGATGAGATAAATGAGATCAGGTCTGTCGACAACGCCGATACGGAGGATGGAACGGTCAAACACATATCTGCAGAGATCGAAACGATGATAGAAGATGCAGATAATTGCCACAACGAGATTGTTTCTATCGCAGACCAGTCCCAGGGGCACCATGAGTCGTTTGTTGAGTATGCCGAGCAACTGAAAGAGGTGCGTGGGCGGCACATCTGGCTGAAGAATCGGATCAACAGTCACGTTGCTGCGGTTGATTATTGGGAGGGTACGCTGAATGCGATGACCGCACAGGAGGCAGGAGGCGATCAAAATGACTGATGATTCCAATTCACCAAAAAATGTGTCGGATATGACTGAAAAGGAATTAAAGAGTCATGTCAACCTTCTCAGGCAACAGGTAGACCGTTTGAATAAGGATATACGGAAATCCATCGAAGAGATTAAATTGCATCGCGGATCGATCGATGAACTGCGGAATAAACGCGATGTGCTCAATGCAAAGGTCAAGGAATACGCGACCAACGCGTCAACCTGTAGAAAGGCAAGGGACGCCATCAATCAGAAGATTGCCGATCTTAAAAAACCCAGAAGCGGGGTACAGGGGCAGATAAGCCAACAGCGGAGTCGGCTGGATCAATTGAAAGCCAAACGCGATGAGCTTAATTCGATTGCGAAGATGCAGACTTCAAGTCTCGAAAAAGCTTATGCGAACGAGCTGTATGTATTCATTCAAGCGGATATCCCGTTAAAACATGAGATCGACTCCATGGAACGGCTGAAACAACTTGGAGAGCGATTGGTCGTGAGCAGGGAAGCTGATGTGATTCATAGCGAACTCATTCCGATCTACAAAGAGATACGGGAGCTGCGCAAAACCGGCGATCAGGCATATCAAGATATCCAGAGTCTGGCGGATGAGTCGCAGACGCATCACGAGGAGTTACTCGGAATATACAAGGATCTGGACGCCCTTCGCAAGGAAGCGAACCTGTATCACACGCAATTAAAAGAGAAATACCGCATTGTCAAGCCGCTCAGCAAGGCAATCGATGTGGACAAGGCAACGGTTGAGCGTCTACGCGACGAATTATCCACACATCTTGATGCAATGAAAGAGAAGCCTCGGGAGAGGGAAAGTGCGGTAGTCGACAACGATCAACACGAAATCGCACTGGAGAAGTTCAAATCGACCGGGCGCATGAGCTTAAAGGAACTTCAGGTGCTGATGGAACATGATGATATCAAGTTCGATTGATACACCAGCTGTTGCAATCGATGTGGGCGCTGGAACGCAGGATATCCTGATATATGATGGCGAAAAGCAGATCGAGCAGTGTTTCAAGATGGTTCTGCCATCGCAGACCGCTATCGTGGCGAAACGGATCGGGAATGCCACGCATCTGGGCAGGGACATCTTTCTGACCGGGAACGTGATGGGCGGTGGCGCCTGCGTTCGTGCCGTAAAACAACATCTAAAAGATGGGTTGCAGGTCTATTCGACAGAAGAGGCTGCAAAGACGATTTACGATGATCTTGATCGTGTACGCAGTCTTGGTGTAACCATCGTTCCGCAGAACGAAGATTCCCTTGCTGGTGCGGTTCGCATCGAAACCGGAGACATTGATCTGCCTGCAATCGAACAGATGCTCGGATTGTTCGGCGTGGATACGCCCCATACGTTTGCGGTTGCCGTGCAGGATCATGGCGAAAGCATGGGCAGCAACCGCGTATTCAGGTTCGAGCACTTAAGGGACGTGATAGACCGCGGGGGCGGTCTGCGATCGTTCGTATACACCCCGAAAACAATCCCCGCGTATCTCACACGCATGGCGGCAGTCACGCGGTCGCTGTCGCATGTTTGCGATGATGTGGTTGTGATGGATACCGGACCTGCGGCAGTATTCGGGGCGGCAGGCTCCGCAGAAGATCCGGATCAGCCAATGCTCGTGCTGAATATTGGAAACGGGCACACGCTCTGCGCGATACTGATGAATAACTGCATCACCGGCGTATTTGAGCACCATACCCGACAGATAACCATCGAAACGCTCGATACATACATAGAAAAACTCGCAGCAGGAACGCTGACGTTTGAAGAGGTGTTCGAGAGCGGCGGGCACGGATGCCATATCAGGGACGCTCCCCGAGAGATGCCACAGATTATCGTCACCGGACCGAACCGGTACTTAGCGAAGCAGAGCAGGCACGATGTTGCTTTTGCCGCGCCGTACGGCGATATGATGCTGACCGGGTGTTTCGGGCTGATCGAAGGACTATCGTCGGTTCGGGGCGTGAAATCGTGACTGAAGGTGCGGACACGCAAAGAAACCGCACGCTTCATGATCACAAATGCACAGTCTGCGGCACATGGATGGAGACCACCATCAAGAAGAGCAAGAAGGGGGCTGAGATCTTCATGTACTTTTGCCCTGAGTGCGGGTTCTCGTACAGTCTGCAGGA
>JAUVEF010000130.1 GCA_030594905.1 Methanosarcinales archaeon | reverse complement strand
ATACCGGTGAGATCGAGCTCATCAAGCTGCATCTGCACTTTAACGGGTTCAACATGTTCTATCATTCATTTCACCTCTTTCTATATCATAATACTTTATGTAATATTAGCAACATGAAGTATTACTAAATTCAGTAAATGTATTAATCACATATAAACATTCCTATCATGTCGACTTTGCTCTGAAGATAGACATGCCACCAAGATAACCTCGGGAATCTCTAACGATTAACGCTTTTAAATAGGATTAAGTCTGCCGAACTGCCCGGTTTGCATCTCCAGATATACAATACCACAAGAATCAATCTTTATAGGTAACTGGAAAAGCTCAACACGTCGTGGCACGCAATTACGCATCTGGGCGACAAATCTGCTGCGTGAGTTCATAATCAAGGGCTTTGCCCTCGACGACGACCGAATCAAACAGGCAGGCGGTGGCAACTATTTAAAAGAGTTGCTGGCACGCATCCAGGGCATACGCTTCATCGGAAAAAGTGTTATGATCCGCGAGCCTGGGGTAACCAGAGAATAATAAAAATCTCCCGCATCCCAACACAAACCTTATCTCAACAGCAGTAGATGAATGCACGAGGTGGTTTTATGGAGCAGGAATTGTATAATAAAATTCTGGTTGCAACAGATGGATCGGCTAACACTGCAAGAGCGATTAGATACGGCATTGAACTTGCCCGCGTCGCTGACGCAGACGTTTGCGCCGTGTACGTGCTCGATACGAGCGTATTTGCATCCATGCCGATGGATGCTGCATGGACAAGCATGTATGAACTGCTACGCGCCGAAGGTAACGAGGCACTGAAGAATGTGGAAGAGAAATGCGAGCAGTCTTCAGTACCTTTTGAGGGCGTCGTTCTGGATGGTCATCCGGCACACGAGATCGTCGATTACGCATGTGAGAACGAGATCGACTTGATCGTGATGGGAACTCTCGGCAAGACCGGGCTTGACCGGCTACTTCTTGGAAGTGTCGCAAGCACGGTTGCCCACACATCAAGCATACCGGTAATGATCATCCGCAGTATTGACATTGAGGAAACTGCTACTGCTGCCGATTAATTAGTGATCCTGGGTTTTTCCGCGAATACGCTCGAGGATTCCCTCTGAAAGCTGTTTCTTAAGTTTCATATACTCAACCCCGGACAGACCGATCTGCTCGAATACAGCGTTTCGCAGGAAACACGGCTTCGTGAGTTTGCAGCACCAGATCAGCGTCCCGAAGCAGGTATGATCTCCGAGTTCAAGCGGCGTGCCGCGTGAGAGTTCTACTTTCAAGTCTGCGAACTCCTGTGGTGTCATCCCGTATTTTTTGAGCACCCCATGAATCGCACACGGTTTGACTGGTAAGCAGCAGAAAGTGAGCGCACGGTCATCCCCGCCACCGCAGATGTGCTTTGGTGCATTGTACCAGCCGGTTCGCTCCTGAAACATGGTTACTTGCTTAACAACGGTGTTTATCACGTCAGGATTCTCCAGAGTGGCTCTTGCAAGCGAAACCATGTCCGCACCATGTCCGAACATCGCTTTTGCGCTCACAAAATCCACAACCGAATTATTGCCAATGATTACCAGATCAGTCGCATTCCTTGTCACCCTTATCGCACGGTGATCTGCGCCCGCACCCGGTTTCATGGCATCAATGTGGATTGCATCAGCGCCTGCCTGCTCAATCGCCACTGCAAGCTCTTCATCGTCAACGACACCGGACCGGGTCTTCACGCACAGAGCAACTCCGGTCTTCTTGACGCGGGAGATCATCGATGTTAATCTATCCAGGTCGCGAAGAAGAGATTCTCCCACGCCAATATTAGTCATCTCGGGTTGCCGACAGTGCGCGTCGATCTCGAGGATCGCGCCATACTCTTTCGCGAGGAGTGCCGCCTCGAGCAGTGGGTTTAACTCTGTGCTGCGGACGTTTAATGCGATCGCGGGCGGATTTTCCATTTCCTTCAGTTGTTCGAGCTCGCTTTTCAGGTGCTCGATTGGTTCAGGCGTTACAAACTCGGCACGCCCCCGCCCCCTGATTGTGACTGCAGCGTCGTTTGTCGCATCATCCAGATTGTATCCCCCGATTATCGCAAGCCCTGCACCCATGGCAACTTTTCTGACAAAACCTGAGTCAGCGATGCCAGCCATCGCCGCAAGTGCAACCGGATTTCTGATGTGCGCGTAACCAATGTGTATGTCAAAGCCAGTCAAATAAATGCCTCTCTTTGTTGGTATTGAAAGTGTTACATATCAACGTTGTGGTGATAGATTGTGGTGCAGAGTTGTAGGGCATGGTTAGGGGGCATGGTTGTGGATCACTGTGCCCACAAACCGTCGCGTAGTATTGAAAGACGCAAGCCCCGCATCGCAACCAGCACATAGATTTATTAACGAATGGTTCCAAGAACCGATGTGCTTAAACCCCGTGCGGGGGTTGCCCAGCCAGGTCAAAGGCGCTAGGTTGAGGGCCTAGTCTCGTAGGAGTTCGTGGGTTCGAATCCCATCCCCCGCATTGTTCATTTTCCAAAACACTTAATTTAAAGTAACTACATAAATTAGGGCGAGGTGAATTTTCATGGAGTGCAATCCAATACCCGGATCGGTTATATTCAACGCTGTAAAAGATAAAAACTGCATCATCATGGCGTGCAACACCAGAATCATCCCTGGAATCACGAAAGGCATTTTCCGGGCTGCAAAGGATCTCGATTCCGCAGTCATGATCGAACTCGCAAAATCGGAGTGCAATCAGGAGGGCGGATACACAGGGCTTACCCCGGCAGAACTCTCGATGCGGACGTGCGCGGTTGCGTGCGAGGTGGGGCTTGACATCTGGGCGCTACATGCAGATCACATTGGTGTTAAGAAGGGGACAATCGAAGAACTTAATTCAGTTAAGGAATTGATCGCAGCGCAGATAAAAGCCGGTTTCACCAGTTTTGCGATCGATGCGTCACATCTCTTCAATTTCGACGGCAAGAATCCCGCTGAGGAGCTTTCACCGAACATCGATGCGACGATTGAGCTTGCACGGTTCATAGAATCCGAGATGTGCGGTCGCGGGTTCGGGCTTGAGGCTGAAGTCGGCGAGATCGGGCGGACTGACGGTTCTGGCATGGTGCTGACAACGCCTGATGAGGCTGTGGCATTCATCACGTCGCTCAATTCGGCAGGTGTGCGCCCGCAGGTGCTTGCGATCGCAAACGGTAGCACCCACGGCAACATTTTCGATGAGCTTGGTAACCCAATCGAGCAGGTCACGATCGACATCCCGCGAACAAAGGCGGTCGCAAAAGCACTACGGGAGAACAATCTGAATGTCCGGATCGCACAGCACGGCATCACAGGAACGCCGCGACATCTGATTGCAGAGCAGTTCCCGCACGGCGATATCATCAAGGGGAACGTCGGTACCTTCTGGATGAATCTTGTCTGGGACGTCCTGGAAGAAGAGCAGCCTGATCTGCATCAGAGGATATGGGACTGGACAATTAAGATGTATTCGGCAGAAGGAAAGAGCGATCTTGAGGTATTTGGCAAGGGCAGCAAGTTTGCGGTAAAAGAGTTCTTTAAGGAGCTGTATTCTCTTAATGATGCGACAGTATCGGCAATCGAGGCGCGGGCGTACGAAGAGGCGAGTACATTCATGAGGGCGTTTAAATCCGAGGGATCTGCTGGAATCGTGCGGGAATATATGAAGTCATGAACTCGGTGGTCCTTCTTTCAGCCGGACTCGACTCAACCGTCGCTTTCAAGCACGCGTATGACCAGTGCAGCGAGGTTCTCTGCCTGACCTTTGATTACGGTCAGCAGGCGGCAGCAAAAGAGATAGAGTGTGCAGCCAGGATCTGCAGCAAGTTTGATGTGACGCACGAAGTGATCGAACTGCCGTGGATTGCGCATTTTGGAGGTGCGCTTGTCGGCACGTCGGAACTGCCGCAGATCAAGGAGCACGAACTTGACAGCGAAAAGGCAGTGGAGACCGCCCGCGGTGTGTGGGTGCCTGCAAGGAACCTGACCTTTATGGCTATCGCAGCCGGCTACGCAGAGAACTATGATTACGAGTTTATCACTGTTGGTCTTGATTTTGAGGAAGCGAGAACGTTTCCGGACAATACTCTCGAGTTTGTTGAGCGGTTCGATCGTGTGCTCGAATACGGCACAATCAGCAATCCAAAGATAGATGCGCCGCTTATTCACATGAATAAGGTAGATATCATACGTCTCGGCATCCTGAATGGTGCGCCGCTTGAGCTATCATGGTCATG
>JAUVEF010000005.1 GCA_030594905.1 Methanosarcinales archaeon | reverse complement strand
TGAATATTATCTCCAAGATCAAGTGCCGTATCTGCATGATTTCCCCAGAGCGCAACCCTGACACGGTTGTTTCCGGTTTCGTCTGAAATATGGATGTTTAACACTTTGGACACTTTACCATCGTTGCGCGTGATCTCTCTGGTCTCTTCAAGCCCGGTGACGTAGCCAACGACTGTATAGGTCTCATCGACGCCAATATCAGAGAGTGGTGTAACATTTTCGGCATAGTTCACTTTCTTGTCGGTTTTTTTAATCCCGCTATGATCTCCGATCTGGATCTCAGTCACACTGTCGTAGTTGTTCTCGCGGGTGTATCCGCCTGTGATTTCTATGCACTCGCCGACATCCAGATTCTCCGCTGCCATGAAATCGACCAGGTCATCCCATAACACCACCCGGATCTTGCCAGTCTCATCGCCGATCGTGATATTCCCAACGCGCCCTGTGCTGTCCGGTTTGTCTCTGCGTACAAAGGTGCGGACATCGCCGATGTGCAGCACCTGTCCGACCACGTTCACATCGGCGGTGTTGTACTCGGACTTGTGCAGATCTGCAATTGAGTCCCACCGTTCAGTCACTTCGATTGCATTCACAGGCTCGACTACCTCGAGATGCCCGGTTTTGCTGCCGACCGAGACCTCGACGCCACCGCCGTAACCATCTCTTGCGTATCCGCTGACCTGCAGGTGCTGCCCTGCCTCAATCTCCCCCCTCTTCACGACATCGACGAGTTCGTCCCAGAGTGAAAGCCTAAGTGTACCGGTCTCATCCCCAACCGTAATGTTCGCCACCCTACCAATTCCACCATCCTCTCGTGAGAACTCGCGCACGCCAGAGACCGAGACCACCTTGCAGGCGAAACTCACGTTGTCGCCGGGTTTAATGTCCTCGATTCGTATGACCGGCGAATCCGCACCGAGTTCCTGGGCAACCAGCAGGGCTGCGGTCTCTTCGTCGCACAACCCGCCCATCGTTGCGACTTTCTCTTCGATCTTCGCCTTGAAATCGTCGAGCGTGACACGACCGCCCAGACGCTCATAAATATTTGTTATATCAGTTGTTTCGCCCATAAGATCACATTTTCCATCGATGCCTTCGTGGTCTTCTGGTATCACCGGTATAGTATTATCGGTTTCTGTGCGAAAGGGCAAGTCCAGTCAGTGGCGGTCGATCATCCGTGATCTATCATCGGTTGAGTGATTGCTAGCAATCGCACGCAACAGAAACTTTCATGTCTCTCCAGCCGACAGGAGATCACAAGAATCACCGGAGATCACACATGGAAACGATTACCGCACGATACGATGCAAAATCCATAGAAAGCGAGATGCAGCATGTCTGGGACGAAAATAGCACATACAGACGCGTTCGAGACCTGCGAAAGGATGGAAAACAATTCTTTTTCGTGGACGGTCCTCCATACACCACCGGACACATCCATCTTGGCACAGCGGGGAATAAGGTCATCAAGGACGCGATCCTGCGGTACAGATCCATGCGCGGCTACCATGTCATTGATCGAGCCGGATGGGATATGCACGGGCTTCCGATCGAGGTGAAAGTCGAAGAGAAACTAGGGTTTGAGACAAAAAAGAATATCGAAGAGTACGGGATCGATTCGTTCGTAGCTACGTGCAAAGAATTTGCAATACAGAACATGACCGCGATGACTTCCCAGTTCAAGCGTCTCGGCGTGTGGCTTGACTGGGATGATCCGTACATGACATTAAAACGTGAATATCTCGAATCTGTCTGGTGGACACTCAAACAAGCCAACGAGAAAAGCCTGCTCGAAAAAGGCATGCGTGTGGTGAACTGGTGCCCCAGATGTGAGACCGCGATCGCCGATTCTGAGGTCGAATACGGCGACCAGACCGATTCATCGATCTATGTCAAGTTTCCTGTGATTGACGAAGAGAACACGTTCATCGTCATCTGGACAACGACTCCATGGACGATTCCGGCAAATATTGCTGTGGCGGTGCATCCTGACTTTGAATACTCGAAGGTGCGGGCGCACAAGGACGGTGAAAGCGAGATATTGATCTTTGCGTCTGATCTGATCGATTCGGTGTTACGAGCAGGCAAGTATCAGGATTATGAGCTTCTTGATGTCTGTTATGGTAGCGATCTGGTCGGAACGCAGTACAAACATCCGCTTGTTGATATCGTGCCAAAACAGGCTGAATTTGAGCACAAGGTATTTCCGGCGGAGTTCGTGACCACTGAGAATACCGGATGCGTACACATAGCGCCCGGGCATGGTGTGGAGGATTTTGAACTTGGATCAGAGCACGGACTGCCGGCTTTCTGCCCTGTCGGACCCGACGGGCGGTATACCATCGATGCAAGCATCTATGAAGGCATATATGTCAAGGACGCTGACAAGCAGGTCACCAACGATCTCGATGAGCGCGGGTGTCTGCTTGCAAGCGAAACGATCGTGCATAGGTATGGGCATTGCTGGCGATGCAAGACGCCGATCATCTACCTTGCGACTGAACAGTGGTTTTTGAAGATTTCACAGCTTAAGGAACAGATGCTTGACGAGATCGCTAAGGTGAGCTGGTATCCGGACTGGGCCGGGTCTGCAAGGTTCCGTGACTGGGTTGCAGGGGCTCGGGACTGGTGCATATCACGGCAGCGGTACTGGGGCGTTCCGATCCCGATCTGGGTCTGCAACACATGTGGGAAGTACGAGGTGATCGGGACTGGCGGCGAACTTAAAGCAAGGAGCGGCGTCGAGCTACCCGATCTTCACCGCCCGTGGGTCGATGAGGTCACCTTCGCATGTTCGTGCGGCGGGGAGTGCCGGCGTGTTGAGGATGTCTTTGATGTCTGGTTCGATTCTGCGGTCGCCTCGTGGGCAACGCTCGACTATCCACACACCACGAGTGCGTTTGAGACACTCTGGCCACCTGATTTCATTGTAGAAGGACATGATCAGACCCGCGGCTGGTTCTATTCGCAACTTGGAGCGGGCATGGTTGCATTCGACCGGATACCGTACAAGAGCGTGCTCGTGCATGGTTTCACGCTGGATGAAAGCGGGAACAAGATGTCAAAGAGCCTGGGGAACGTTGTTGCACCCGACACCGTGATCGAGAAGTTCGGGGCAGATACGCTGCGCATGTATATGCTCTCCGCAAATGCGCCGTGGGACGATCTAAAGTTCAATCGGGACGAGGTCGCAACCGTGCATCGTTCTTTAAACATTTTGTGGAACGTCTACAGGTTTCCGCTGCCGTACATGGTTCTTGATGGCTTTGACCCGAGCGTAGTCTCGTTTGAATCGATACGTGGTGCGCTCAGGCAGGAGGATCGGTGGATTCTGTCAAGGGCAAACTCGCTCATACGCAATGTTACATCTGCGATGGATGAGTACAAACTGCATGTCGCGACCCGCGCAATCCTTGAATTCGTGCTCGAAGACCTCTCAAGATGGTATATCCAGTTGATCCGACCTCGCACATGGACCGAGGCGGACGATCCCGATAAACTGGCGGTTTACCGGGTTCTTTGCGATGTGTTCACAATTATTACACGGATGACCGCCCCGTTCATGCCGTACCTTTCAGAGGCGATCTATCAGAACCTCGAGGGCGCGGGGGCCGGTGTGGGGGCGGAGGAGAAGCGCGAATCAGTCCATGCGTGTGACTGGCTCACCCCCGCCGAAGACCTGATCGACCCAGAGCTTGAGGCGGACATGGCAGAGGTCAGAAGGATCGTGGAGGCGGTTGCAAACGCCCGCCAGAAGGCGAAGAGGAAGCTTCGGTGGGCGGTCAGGCGGATCGTGATAGCACCCGCCAACGAGGGAATCGTGCGGGCGGTGGAATCGCTGAAAGACGTGCTTGCAGAGCAGACCAATGCGCAGAATATCGTTTTGCTCGGCGTTGGCGACGAATGGGATGAACTCGGGATAGAGACTATCCCTGATATGGCGAAACTTGGTCCGGCATTCAAGAAGGACGCCGGAAAGGTGGCTGATGCGATCAAGGGGGCTGACGCAAGAGCCTTAAAGGATGCGATCGGAAAGGCGGGCGAATGGACGTGCGATCTTGATGTTACCGGTAGCACAGCCGGCGTTGTAACGATCACCGGCGAGATGGTTAATTTCCAGAGCATCGTTCCCGAATTTGCCGCTGATTCCGAATTTACGCATGGCATCGTGTATGTTGATGCTACGCTCACGCCAGAGATTGAGGCGGACGGCTACGCGGCAGAGGCGATACGCCGGATCCAGGACATGCGAAAAGAGCTTGATCTGGAGGTTAATGACTGGATCAAGGTCACGCTGGGGATCTCGGATACGCGGGTGAGCGATTTCTTAAACAGCATGGCAGGATATGTTGTGGGCGAGGTCCGCGCGAGGGAAATGACGATCGGCGACATGGCGGCGTCCGGCGACCTTGTGAAGGACTGGGATGTCGAGGGTGTTGAGATGCAGATAGGTGTGAGCGTGCTTGCGTAGGGGTCAATAAAACCTCTCCCCGCTTGGAGGCTCAAAACACAATGCGCAAGTTCCCGGCTTTTCGGAAACAATATAGTATAGCACGAGAATACATAGAAAGCAGATGGTAATGGATGAAAAACGTGCGGGGCAGTACCGTTCTAAGATCGGATACATCATTGACAAGATGTACGCCATCCCGGAAGATGCCTGCACCATGGACGATCTGTCTATTGATGGGGTGCTTTACCGGGTTCAGACTAGTATCGATGCTGCGGTGGATATGGTTGCGATGCTGGTGCACGATATGGGTATCAATGTCGGCGACGATTATGAGAACATCGACCATCTTCTGGCAAAGAATGTGATTGATAAGGAACTTGCACAGAATATTAAGAAGTTAAACGGTATGAGAAACGCCGTCGTTCACAGATACGGGGCGGTTGACGTCGAACTGATATTTGAGAACATCGAAGAGATTAAAAGAATACTCTACGAATTCATAGAGATCGTTGAGGTTAAACCGGATGCGGACTGACCCTAATGCCGGCATCGATAACAGATTAGACCTTACGTTCCTGCGGGACTATGAGGTCGTCGTCTTCGGATCGTACGCAAGCAAAACAGCGAATAATCGCTCTGATATCGATATTGCAGTGATAACCCGGACAAATGACCGAAGCAGGTGCATCAAGATCTGGAAAGGTCTGCTCGGGCGGGCTCCACCCGTTTACGACATCCGGATATTCGAACTGCTCCCGCTGCAGATTAAAATCTCGGTTATCGCGAATTATGAGGTGATTTTCGGAAATCGCCTCGACCTATCTGAGTATTTCTACATCTTCAGGAAGATATGGCAGGATACAAAGCACAGAATCGAAGAGAACCGTTTTGGTAGCGCGAAAGAGCAGATCGAAGCGATCGAGCAATACAGGCATTCAATCCCCCGTATACGGGTGTGTAAGGATCATATCTCGTAGAGTGCGCCAATTCCCCTATCCATCTTTGCGATTTCATGATTCACATGGAACAGCTTGGTTTTATCGGTTTTATGCCCGCATAATTGGTCGATGAACCAGAGTGATTTTAGATGGTCTTCTGTGCTCAGTTTCCAGTCCGGCATATCCTCCGCAAATCCAAGACCGCTTGCATAAGCAAGCAGATCGAGGCGTGCGGTTTCGCTGATCCATCCAATCTCGATATAATAATCAAGGATGCTCGGTAGATTATTGGGTCCGACCATCTTGAGCAGGAAGTCCAGAAGCTCCATCGCGATCTTGACATGATCAGCCTCGTTTCCTACGGATTGCAGCTTCACATAAGCAGTCGGTAGCAGGATCTCCACCTCGGCGACTCCACCCCCACCACCGGCACTGCTGGCAGTGTCGACCACACCCGCCCCGTTAGCCACGTCAGCCCCATACGTTTCGACCTCCTCCACTCTGGCGATGATGTCACCAACATCCCCTGTCAGTGTCAGGGCGATCTCGTACATATCATCGAAACCATCGTACAGACAATCGATACGCCCTATGTTCGCAGCCAGATCTGTGATTTCCGATCTGTTCATCTCGATTGACTCCCGCATTTTATCTATTTTTCCGGAAAAATCGCTCTGTATCGAGATCAGTTCAGGCAGTGTCTGCTCGATCCGGGATACTTTTTCAGTCATGCCGTCCGTCTTTGCCTCCACAGTCAGCATGGTTACGTCGGTTTTTGACAGTCCGGCTCCAAGCGTCTCCAGTTGTTGTTTAATGTCATCAATCTCTGCTGATATCGCCTCTGGCACTACCATCCCAGTATCTGCCATGATGGGCATGTCGCCGCCATCTGCTTTTTCTGCGGACACCGGCATGTTGTAGACCGCTTCGGTAATCGTCGAAAAGACGTGCATGAGCTCCCCCATCTGCGCCTGCAACTCCAGAATATCATCCCTGGCTGCACTGAACTCCACACTGAGTTCCTGCTGTGACTGCGCAAGGGCAGCAGCCTCCTTCTCTGCTTCTTCTTGTGCGAATGGCGACTCGTATTCGGAGCCGTCCCCGTTTTCACCCTCGACTACGTCATCTAAAATCACAGGCTCTGCTGGGGTGGTTACTATTCGGTGGCGAAGCTCTCCAGTCCTCAGGATCCGTTTAAAAATCAATTGCACCGCAGACACTACGCGGTCTCTAACCCTTACGGCTACCGAAGTCGTTTCACCCAATTTCACCCTCCCCACTAATATACAATATTATAATGGCGCTTAATGGATTTAAACGCTTTGGTCGAAGATTATATTCATCTCGGTAAGTTCGGTCCTGAGCTCTCCAAGTGTGGCAAGCCGCTCGGCACATGCATTGTGCTGGTGAATACTCTCCTCGTTGATCTGCTTGATTGAGATCAGGGAATCATCCGGAAGATGCGCGAATCGTTCCACAATCGAGCGCGCCATCGCGCGGACACAATCCTCAACAAATCTCGGGTTCCGGTGCGCGGCATCAACTACCGCCGCTTCATCAGATCGCTTGAGCAGTTCAAATATCGTGGAACTCATCGAGTTTTCGATGAGATCGATCAGTTTCTCAAGTGAGACATCATACCGGTCGTGCACCTCAATGGAGATGGTTCCACGCCCGCGCTGGTTGTGGGTCGCCATAGGCACCCTGCTCAGGAACTGTGCAATCGTGTCTTCTGGGATTTTGAGGTCAATCATCTCATTTCTGGCACGATCCCGCATGATCTCCTGCGCACAAGGACATGCAGTCATCCCGAGAACCTCTGCACCCACCAGTTTCCTGACCGCAATGTCTCCTTCTTCATCCGATCTCGTGGCGACCGCCTCTGCAAAGATGTCAGCCACGCCCTGGCATTTCATCTGTGTTACCGGCGTCTCTCGTTTAACCACGTATTCACTGTTCATCTGCACCTCGGCGCGAGACGCGTACTCGTGCTTGGTAAGCAAGCGGCGTGCAACCACACCACATAGTTCTTCTATCTCGTACACCGGCGCCTCGACCGCCTCCTCCAGCACCTCATCGATCGTCTCAAAGTTTCTTGAAAGGTTTGCGCCTTTGCGGTCATACGGCAGGTCAACAAAGATGTTGAACCTTGCGATAAGCACGATTGGGCGCTTGCCAACGCGTGCGATCTCAATCAGTTTCTTGACATCGGTGACGCCGACACGCGTGAGGTTGATCGGTATCGCCGGGTGACTCGCCTGAACATCTGGTAGCTCAATCACGGGTAGTTTCATAACATTGTTCTCCGATGACAATTTTGTTGTGTGGTCTATGTGTCGATATATAAGCCTTGTGCATGAATTGGATGTATAAAATGGAGACCCGCAGGTTCCAAACTCTCAAAACTCGGGGGGCTATTTATTCTGTGCAACCAGAACACATATCTATTGCTTGATCGAAGTACCGGCAACACTTGGGATAATCATGGCAGAGAATCGAGACATCCTTGAGACACTTGAGATGCGCGGCATCACTGTCGCCGCGATCACGGACGCGGCGATGGAGATGTATGTCCCGCATCCTGGAATAGAGACCGAGGCGCTTGCAAGAGACGTATTCGGTCGCGAACTTGCTTTTTCATTATCTGATCCGAACCTGTGTATACTCCTGTATGCAGCGGTTCTTCTCGAAGAAGATGGCGCGAGTGGCAAGTTGCCCGGCATATCCGCGTCCGTTTACGAGCGCGATCCCGTATTCCTGATTGCGGATGAGGTCATCGGGATTGCAATTGCAAAGTACATCGGAGGATATAAAGGCATGTTTGAGTTTACGAGGTTTGATCAGAATAAACCGGGGATTCTCAGTAAACTCGGGCCGTTTATGGACGATGCTATCGCCGGGCTAATCGGCGGAGTCTCTTCCAACATGTACTCAAGGAGCATGCCGTAGATGGGAATTGAGATTACGTTTGCATCACCAGAGAAATGTGTCTGCGATTTCACATACAACTTCTACTGGCAGCACCAGGGCAAGGAACTTGATCCAGACGCCATCGTCCCGTCCCAGAATGGCACCGATTACACATATCGCGATCTTGTCACGCTCATGCGGCGCAAAGAGACTTTCCGCATCAACGGCGACGTCGGCAAGCGGTTCTGCTCAAACGCCGGCGCGGACCTGCGTTACTTTGGCGGCACTGGCGGCATCATGGAACTTGGGACTGCGATCGTGGACGGGAATGCTGGCACGCGGATGGGGATGGGGCTTGCGTCAGGTAGCATCTATGTGAGCGGAACGGTGGCAGAACCAATGGGCAACATCATCGAAGTAGAGTCTGACCTGGCTGGTTTTCACAAGTACCGGTCGATCACAGAGTTTCTCCATGGTGGTGTATCAGACAGATTGCTGCCGCCAAACACATTCGATGAGGGGACGCGGACCCTAACGTTGAGCGACGGTGTTCTGCGGGACACAATCGCCGCGCGGTGCAGCGCTGATTGCACCGTGATCGTGAAAGGCAACGTCGATCTCAGTGTTGGCATGTTGATGAAGAGCGGGCTTCTAAGGGTCTGCGGCAATGCGGGTATGAACGCGGGAACGCTGCTTGCAGGGGGCTCGGTGATCATCGAAGGCAACACAGGCGAGTTTGCTGCTGCTGACATGCGCGGCGGCGTGCTGATCGTGAAGGGGATGTCAAAGGGATTTGTCGGTGGCAAGATGAAGGGAGGTGCGCTATTTCTGAAGGGTGGCGGTGCTGTGCTGCCGCCTGCCAGAAAGGTTGCCACAAATGGAGCGGATTACCGCCTGCTGATGCAGCTGTTGCGCACGAACCAGATCGAGGCAATGATGTATACAAAGTACGCGGTTGACCGGGCATGACCTCTACTTTTTTAGTTTTGGTGTATGTGTTTTATAGAGCATATACCATGAAAAAACCACGAGATTAACATAGAAATCTTGTGAAAATCTGTGCAATCTCGTGGTTCCCACCCCATGGTATTAAGCGAGTCCATAAACTGCACTTTTTATCGATATGCCAAAAAACACGGGCATGAATTGTACTCATGCGGAATAATTCAAAATTTTAAGTGTAATAAATAGATTATGTGGGCACAGATTCGTCTGAATTCGTGATTTTATCATGAACTACACGGATAGACAAATCTCACGAAATCAATAGCAACTGATTTGAAAAAGCCGGGGTTTGTGCCGTTGTGAGGTGTAGCTAAACATGCACCATTAACCATCCGGGATTGGTATACTACCAACAATCAGTGCAACTTGAGACTGGTAAACCGCCACTCCTCACCCGCGCACGTGGCTCTCGCAGATCCCCACCATCTCGTGTGCAACCTTGATCAATCGTAGCCATGTATTCAGCACAGCACGCAGTGCGGCAACCCCATCAGCCGCTACGCTGAGATGTAGTACCTCCACCTCCCGCGATATCACCACCCGACTTCTCGGAAACGATGCGGCAGCCTCAGGCAGCAACGCCCGATAGATTGCGGGCGCATCGCTGCCAAAATCGAATTGGAATTCTGCCGTGTCCATCACGTTGATCACTCAAGTGATCATGATCACTCGGCGCGAACCCGATTGATCCGGACCGGGCGCTCCTTGAGCAGGATCCGGTGTCCGCAGTATGGGCACCGGATACCCCGGTATTCATAATCAATCTCGACTGGTTCCTTGCATCGGACACATCGGTATCCCATTCACGCCTCCGATAACATCGCGTCGCGCTCTCTCTGCTCGATTGCACGCTTAACAGACCTTGCAACGGTCGTCCCGACCGATGTGTTTGGAATGTACGTGCCGCCTGCAAAGGTGTGCCCGCATTTAGCGCATCGCCAGATGCCAGTGCCAACGCGGCGCACCGAAGGAAAACCGCATTGAGTGCATTTGTGCTTGTGATGCATCTTCTCTTCGATGTTGGCGACTTTCTTCCTGATGTTACGCCCATACCGCACACCGAACCTACCGGCTGACTTTGTCTTCCATCCTTTTGTGTGTTTGACCATTTATGCCTCCAGGACTTTTCTTTTCTCTGTATTACTCGTATCTACAGCATCTGCCATATTATACATCCAGGAATTTCTCCCGTATCGTATCAGCCGCTGCCTTTGCCATGTCAACAGCTTGCAGGACCTGCTCGATTGTGAGCGACTCTGATCCGCTCTTCTGCATGCCAGAGATGCTGCCGTCGCTGTTTGTGATGACAATTAAGGACGTGCTTGCGATTGCGCTCTCTGTGCGCGATGGATCGAGCAGCAGCGCGCCGCCAAACTCAACCACGGTGACCGCGACCGGAATATCCCTTACAGGGAGTGGGATATCATCACCCATACCATACTGGGACATTGGTAGCTTTGCGGTGAGCAGCGCTGCGATGCCACCCATCGAGGCTGCATCGAGGATGTTGCCCTCGTTGTTCAGCACATGAATGTCTACGAACATGATCCAGACCTTTTTGCCCGCGGTTATGCAGAGTTTTTCGAGATCGATCGATTTCGACTCTCTGATGCCACGATCAACGACCCGTGCAATCTCGATTGCTTTCTCTCTCGGGGGACCTGCCTCAAATTCAGGGGATGCCAGTGGAATTAACTCTGCGTTGGTAATGAGCACGCCCTTATCTGGCGTGTCAGGAAAAGGCTCGCCCGGCTGGATCTTCACACCAACCACCAGTTCAGTCTTTCCAAGCTTCACGTGGGCTGAACCATCCGCAGTAGCGATGACGTCCGTTTCAATGTCAATATCTCGAAACTCATCAAATGCACGACCATCCTCACGCTCACCCTTCAGTATCAGGTTTAGGAGATGGTCGCGCTGAATCTCCACCATCACATCATCACTCATCGCCATCACCTTCCGGTGCGTCGCCATCATCCTCTGTCGCGGTCATAGATTCCTTGCCATACTTCTCGACCAGTGCCTGACGCTGCAACGCATACATCTGGTCACACCCGGTTTTTGCCAGCCTAAGCGCCTTGTGAAACTCATCAATGGTCAGGTGCCCGTCCATCTGGAGGAGCGTGATCTGCCCATCCGCAGTCATAGCAACCGGCACATCCGCATCACCATAATTGTCCTCTTCCTTCATCAAATCAACCACGAGTTCGCCGTCCACCTTTCCGACGGCACACGCGCTGACAAGACCGCGCATTGGGATGCCAGCATCAGCGAGTGCAAGCGATGCGGCATTGATGCCTGCCGTTCTGGTGCCTGCACCTGCCTGCAATACCTCTACAAATACGTCGATTGCAGTCTTTGGATAGAATTTGGTGAAGACCACAGGTTCAAATGCCTCACGACTCACCTTTGAGATCTCTATGCTCCGTCTGCTTGGTCCGGGTCTTATCCGCTCATCCACCGAGAATGAAGCCATATTATATCGAAACTGTACGACCGATCTGGTCATCTTCTGTCTATGTCTCGGATGAAGTTCTCGGGGACCATAAACTGCTGCCAAAACTTTGTTGTTGCCCCATTCAAGGTAGCAGGATCCGTCAGCCCTGCCAAGCGTGCCAATCTCGATCTTGATCGGTCGCAACTCATCAACGCCCCGCCCATCAAGTCTCTTTCCGTCTACAATAAAATGCTCTGGTTTTTCACTCATCACCATTCCTCTTCGTTTCCATTTTCATGCGTTTTTCCAAATCTTGCTTTCTTTTTCGCTTTCAGGAACGCCTGCACACGATCTGTCAATCCTGGCGTGTGCGCGTTCGTTTCGATGTATCTGACAGTCTGAATTGCCAGATCGACACGATCGTCGTTGCCGTGGATCCATATCCGCCCGTTCTGCCCGACAAACATGTTACATCCGATCTCACTCTTGAGTAGCCGGATCATCGCGCCGCTGCGCCCGATCACTCGCGGCATCTTCGTCGGATTGATGGCAATAACGCGTCCTTCGGAGAGGGACCTTAATTCACGGTCCTTGTCTCGAAGCGTAAGTTCAACTTTCATGCCGGCGTCAACGTCCCTCACCATCGTCAGTATACAGTCGCCAACCTTCAGATAGCTACTCATCTGTTCGATCTCGATCCGTCGCGGATACTGGGAGATGTGTAACAAACCATCATAAGGCGCGTTGATATCCACGATCCAGTTTGAATATGCAACCTCGGTGACGACCCCGATCACGCGATCGCTGGGCTGTGGGATATACTTACCTGCGAGCGGGATCACACTGATGTAGCGTTCCCCCTTGTTCATGAGCCCGTACAATGCGGCACGCACAGCCCCATCAGCGACATAAGTGCCACTGCCCGAAATCTTTATGTCATCAGATAAAATATCACCCGGAATAACAATTCTCTTTCCCATATTACTACCTTTATCTTCCCTTGCCGTTTCTATTTCAGAAGCTTGGTCTCAGCACCGCCCTTGGTTACGCGGTTCACAAGACCATAAAAATCGAGTTGCATGCCTGCAGGAATCTTGATAACACCAATCCAGGATCCATCCGACTGCCATTCCTCCTTTTGCAGTTCACCAAAACCAGTGATCTCGCCGTACGCTTTTGTAGCATAGTCTGCTGGAATATTGACGGCGATCTCGACGGTATCGAACCTGATCGGGATGATCGGGCGGATCGCTTTCATCGTCGTGTTCACCAGTTCGTCAACACCCTTCATCGGATCAATGTGGATGCCTGCCTCTTCCATCGCCTTCTCTATCCTTGCAGGCGGGTGCGGCGCCTTTGTCTGTGGATTGAATGCGCCCGCTGCGATGGCGCTTACCACCTGTCTCCGCTTATCCTCCACAATCTGTTTGCGCTGCTCTTTTGTGAGATGAAGTTCTCCGTGCTTTACGATGTGTTCGGCGACTGCAAGGATGTCTGCGGTTTCAAAGACTTTCTCCAAGTCATCCCTGCTCAGGTGCTCGCCACGACTCGCGTTTTCAAACACGTCCTCAACTGCAAGCATCTCGGATAGGTCAACATCTTCTCCTTTGTGAGCTCGTAATGCAAGTTCGGGATCGACCAGCACCTCAAAATGCTTGCCGCCCCGTTTCAGTCGTGCTGTGATCGCGTTATCAAGTGTAACCATGACTATTCCTCGGTATCTTCGGTCTCCGGTTCCTTCGCCTCAAATTCCTTGACAATCTCATCGACATACTGCGCGAGCACGTCCCTTTCGATTTTTTTGAATGTGCGATCTTCAAGCATCACAGATCCTGCTTCAATTGTATCGACCGTGAACGTGGCATCAGAAACCTGATGCAGCACCACTAATCCAAGACGGATTGCACCCTCCATACTGATATCATCGGTATACTCTTTTTCAAAAATCTCCATCGCCTTTGCCCGGCCCGCGCCAATTGCAGTTGCCTTATACTCAAGCAACGCACCACTCGGGTCGGTCTCAAACAGCCTTGCCCGGTGATCATCCACCCCGGCAATCAGAAGAGCCGTGCCATAAGGACGCACGCCACCAAACTGCGTATATGTCTGTTTGTGGTCGCAGATCTTCTTTGCAAGAGTTTCCACCCCGATTGACTCGTCATAATACAGTCGATTGACCTGTGCCTCTACACGCGCACGGTCTACCAACGCACGTGCATCCGCAACCAGCCCCGATGTCGCTGCACCAACATGCTGATCGATCTGAAAAATCTTCTCGATAGAGTTGGATTCAAGTAAATGGCTTGTAATCCGTTTGTCAACCATCAATACAACGCCTTCGGCTGTTTTAATCCCTAACGCGGTTGTACCTCTCTTCACTGCCTCTCTGGCATACTCTACCTGAAAAAGCCTTCCATCCGGACTGAACACGGTTATTGCACGATCATACCCCATCTGGGGTGCCATTTGCATTACTGATCATCTCCTGTTATTCGCGTTTAACGTATGAGGGATTTGTGCGTAATGTACATAAAAGGTTCTTTTGGCACCTGTTGAATGTGGGGTGGGTATATAAACGACTCCCCGGTATCTCATTTTCAGCATTCTTATTGGCAAAATAACGGTCTCGAAACTTTTAGTTCGCGTCCTTGACATAAATCGCAGGTCTACCCGGTTCTGCGAATTTCCGCCTGCCCTGTGGGTCAAGATCGTCGCCGGCAGCATCGACAGCATCAGCATCCAGCACCTCGACTGCGCACCCGAGTTCCCGCTCAAAGAACTCACGCGACTCTGAAAGCACAGCACGCTCATCCAGTCCCTCAAGACGGTTGTCAACCTGCACAGCGTCCCATGTCCGCACATCCTTGATCAACTGCTGCACGAACTTAGGAACATCCCGCGCATGTTTCTTGATTTCCGGATCATGCATCAATTCCTTCATCAGAGCGCCCATATCAAGTTTTCCAGCTCGACTCGCCAGAAGCGCCTGCTCAAGCACTGTATTCTTCCAGACCGGGGCAGTGAACAGCGTTATTCGCTCCGGTTTCATCGACGTCACCCTGATGATCTCCTCAATGTCATCAAGCGTGCTCTCGACCAGTTCTTCTGCCTGTTCGGCACGTCTGTCAATCAATTTTGGATCCGGGGCAGGATACTTTGAAAGTGAGACAAAACCCTCCTCTCCGATCTCTTTCCACAGTTCTTCACAGATATGTGGCATGAACGGCGCCATCAACCTGATCCAGACATGCACAACATCTTTCAGTGACGAAACACCGCCTCTGCGCTGATACCACTTCAGATCTTGCATCAACAGATAGAACGCGTTCTGGAGTGCGTGTCTCGTGCGGAGCACCTCAAGAGCAGCTCTTGCTTCAGAAATCCGGTGTTGAAGCCGGCTCATCACCCATTTATCGATGATTTTTGGCGGTTCATCAGCCTTCGGATCACTGATAACGCGGTATACGAGATTGTAGAATTTTTCAACCTGTTTCTGATTATTATTCACACTTTCAGACCGCCAATCCGCATCCTGGGTGTGTTCGGCGGTGCCAAGGATGTACAATCTTGTGACGTCCGCTCCGTACTTGGTGACTGCATGTTTCAGCGTGAGCAGCGGTCCTTTTGACTTGCTCATCTTCGCGCCTTCGAGAGAGACAAACCCATTGACAGCAATCGCACGAGGAAGCATTTCCTTCGGAAAGATCGCTACATGGTGAAACAGGAAGAACAGAAGGTGATTCGGGACCAGATCTTTCCCGGATGACCTGATATCAACCGGATACCAGTATACCAAGTCTGCACGGATCTGTTTTGCAAGATCTTCGTCGATTGGCAGGTTGTGGGCATCTCCTTTCCCGAGCAGCACATAATCAAAGAACGCGGGTGTCAATTGGTCAACAGCTATCCGGTCAAGGTACTTTGAGATGATGTAGTACGACATATAAATCGTTGAATCAGCGAGAGACTCAATGAGCCACTCGTTGTCCCATGGCAACCTTGTCCCGAGTCCTTTTCTACGGGCGCACGCCTTGTCCTTGAGCCAATCGATCTTATTCTCAAATTCAACTCTCAGTTCTGCAGGAATGATCTGCATATCAGAGAGATGTGCGTATACCCGGTCTTTCCACTCCGGATTTGAGTAGTTGACGAACCACTGGTCCTTCACCATCTTCACGACGCACGTTGTCCCGCATCTGCACACGACAGGCAGTTCACTAAACTCATAGAAGATGTCGGCAACACCGCGTTCAACCAGATCCCGGGTTAAAACATCTTTTATCTTTGAAACAGCGATTCCAGAGTACTTCCCGGTATTTTCCTTGAGTATCCCGCTGTGAAACTCCTTTCGGTACACAAGCTTCGTAGCCTGTTCGGCGAGCGGGTCTGACTGGTCGCTAACACCAAGTTCGTCCACCGTCTCGATGGCAGGAAACTCGCCCATATCAGGGACACTGATCAGCGAAATCATCTCGAGGTCGGATACGTCGCCTGAGATCCCGTACTCGCCAAGATCGATGCCTTTCAGGTCACGGAGCGCAAGATAATCATAAGGGGCGTGGGCTGGCACGCTCATCACGATCCCGCTCCCGTTTGCCGGATCCACGAAGTTCGCCGGCAGGATCAG